>JADHUM010000052.1 GCA_016784545.1 Candidatus Neomarinimicrobiota bacterium | reverse complement strand
GTCATGGTGGGTGGCGAGATCACGACCTCAGCCTATGTAGATATACAGCGTATCGCCCGGGGTACCATAAAACGAATTGGTTACACCGATTCCGCCATCGGGTTTGATTATAATACCTGTGCGGTTCTGGTAAGTATTGACAAGCAGTCCCCGGATATCTCACAGGGGGTTGACGATGACACTCACGAGCAGGGTGCTGGTGACCAGGGGATGATGTTTGGTTATGCCACGGATGAAACCGATGCCTTTATGCCCATGCCCATCTACATAGCTCACGAGCTGACCAAACGGATGGCTGAAGTGCGCAAGAACGGGAAGATACCCTATCTCTATCCCGATGGTAAATCTCAGGTGACGGTCCAGTACAACTCCGAGACCCATTTGCCTGAAGCCATTACCGCAGTAGTGATATCCAATCAGCATAAGGACGGTGTCGATGTCCAGGGCCAGATGTATCATGACGTTCTGGAGCATGTCATTAAACCTGTCCTGCCCGCGAAACTGGTAGACTATGACACGCTTAAAACTTTTGTGAACCCCACAGGTCGTTTTGTTGTAGGTGGACCCCAGGGAGATGCTGGTTTAACGGGTCGTAAAATTATTGTGGATACTTATGGCGGCTATGCTCCCCATGGTGGTGGCGCTTTCTCTGGTAAAGATCCCAGTAAAGTGGATCGTTCAGCGACTTATATGGCTCGCTATATTGCCAAGAATATCGTGGCTGCCAAAGCTGCCCGACGCTGTACAGTACAGTTGGCCTATGCTATTGGTGTGGCAGAACCTATCTCCATCTTGGTAGACTCCCATGGAACTTCTGAGAATAGCAATGCTGAACTCGAGGCCATGGTGCGAGAAGTCTTCCCACTCAAGCCGGCTGCCATTATCAGTCACCTCAAATTGAAACGACCAATCTATGAAAAAACTGCGTCATATGGTCATTTCGGCCGTGATGAGTTCCCCTGGGAAAAAACCAATCTGACGGATGAAGTCACGCAAGCATTAAAAAAATAAGTAAAACTAAAAGACATTAACCGCGAAGAACGCGGAGAGCGCAAAGAATTATAAAGGTTAAATTAAAATATATGGAAACAAAGACGATAGATTACAAAATAGCTGACATAAACCTGGCCGCCTTTGGCCGTGATGAGATGTTTCTGGCAGAAAAAGAGATGCCAGGTCTCATGGAGCTAAGAAAACGGTATGGAGATTCAAAACCACTTGAGGGTGCCCGCATTGCTGGTTGTATCCATATGACCATCCAAACTGCCGTCTTGATTGAAACGCTTACTGATCTTGGTGCTGAAGTGCGCTGGTCCAGCTGCAATATTTACTCAACCCAGGATCATGCAGCAGCAGCTATTGCTGCTACAGGTGTCCCTGTCTTTTCCTGGAAGGGTGAGACAGAAGAAGAATACTGGTGGTGTATTGATCAGACGCTGGGCTTTGATGGCAAAGGTCCCAATCTCCTGCTGGATGATGGTGGCGATCTGACACAGGTTATTCTGGAGCAACATCCTGAATGGCATGCCCAGATCAAGGGTGTCTCTGAAGAAACCACCACAGGGGTTCATCGACTCTATCAGTTGATGGAAGAGGGGGGATTACCCTTCCCGGCCATCAACGTAAATGACTCCGTGACTAAATCCAAATTTGATAACAAGTACGGTTGTCGTGAATCTCTGGCTGATGGTATCAAACGTGGTACCGATATCATGCTGGCGGGTAAGAAGATTGTAGTAGCCGGTTATGGAGATGTAGGCAAGGGCTCAGCCCAGTCTATGGCAGGTTATGGGGCTCAGGTATTCGTCACTGAAATTGATCCCATCTGTGCCTTACAAGCCGCCATGGAAGGCTACGCCGTTGTGACCATGGAAGAGGCTGCTGAATTTGGTGATATCTTTGTTACCACCACTGGCTGTAAAGATGTGATCCGCGGTGAACACATGGAAAAGATGAAGGATAATGCCATCCTGGCCAATATTGGTCATTTTGATCATGAGATTGATGTGGCCTGGTTAGAGAACCACGATGATATCACTGAAACCAATATCAAACCCCAGGTTGATCGTTTTGAGTTTCCTGATGGCAAATCATTGGTCCTGCTTTCCCGTGGACGTCTTGTTAATCTTGGTAATGCAACGGGCCACTCATCCTTTGTCATGTCCACGTCGTTTACCAATCAGGTGCTGGCTCAGATGGCACTTTATGAAGGTACCGTTGCAGATGGTGTTCAAGTACTTTCCAAGGAGTTGGATGAAGAAGTGGCCAGACTGCACCTGGCTCATCTTGATGCTAAGCTGACCACACTTTCTGATGATCAGGCTGAGTATCTTGGTCTTAAGAAAGAAGGTCCCTTTAAACCTGAGCATTACAGGTATTAGAGAAAGGTTATTCCTATCAAATTTCGAAAACTTAGAGATCGGTTAGCGGGTATACTCCTGGCTGCATTGTGGGGCTTTCTTGTCATGCAGTGTGATTTTGGACTTCCCACCAAAGTGGTGATGCCAACCTGGCAAATGACACTGACCATTCCTCTGGTTTCTGATATTTATCCCTTTGACGGTTTACTAACATCTGATACCACGGGGACCATTCAGGTGTATGGTGATTCTGTAGATACAGATGGTGATGGGATCATGGATATTTTACTGCCCGATACCCTGGCTGATTATCCTGGTGGTTTGTATATCACTCTTGAGAATGACTTACCACCAATAACCCTCCCCGAAGATATGTTTGTCATCCCCGCCCAGGACCCTATGGCCCTGGGTGTTGGACCAATTGATATTGGATCCATTCTACCTGCCACGCTAGATGAGGGTATTCATCTGGGACCGGTTGATACAATTTTTTACATGACCGACATGGGATTTAATTATCCCCCATATACAAATGACACTATTCCCGCATCGACCTGCGATGATCTAAATGCCAGACGTTCAGTGACTGTCAACTTTACTTTTGGCGATGCTGACTCAAACCTGAACGCTACCCAGGATGTCATGTTGCCGGGCTATGTTCACGAAATAGAAGTGAGCGTGGCAAGCAACGCAGATTTGGGCGGTTGCATAGATTGTGGTACCTTCCCCGAAACATTTACCTGCGAAGATATCATCTCTGTCCCAGCTGTTCCAACTGGCGCCACAATTGAAATCCCCGACACACCGCTTCCAGGAATCAGAGAGGCTTATGCGCTGTTGCCAGACCCTGCAACACTGCCGGCAGATGTTCCCATTGAAAGTTTTGAATCAGTCAAGATTTCCACCGGTTCGATTGCCTCAACCATCAATAGTCAATTGCCACTGACTTCTTCAAACATTGGATTACTTGTATACACAAAAAGTGCTGATGGTAGTAAGCGGGATACCTTACATAATCACCTCTTTGAGAGTATTTCCGAATATATGCGAGAGGGTGAAGATAGTGTAAAAGTCTCTTCGCTTGACGGTGTAGCCCTCTATGATAGTCTCATATTTGAATTTGGCGGAACCATTAATTCAAACGATGGTGATACTCTGGAATTCCCTATGGGCGTGAACCCCTTCTTTCATTACAATTTTTCACTTGATATTGATGGCTTTGAGAGTTTTAACATCAATATGCGTGACACCACCATGTCCATATACCAGGACATGAATACTACTTCGCCTGACGCTGCCTTCAGCGTCCAAATCGTGAAAGCCACATTTAAAGACAATGTGGATGACCCGGACACCAATCGCCTGAGTATTTCACTGGAAAATCAAATGGGTCTGGATATTGATGTTTTGCGGATCAAACTCAGGAACTTTTATGAGCATCAAGACAGTTTGGATGCTGGAAGCTATGAAATTTTAACCTTCTCATTGCCTGATGGAGAAACGGCAGATACTGTGGTAGTGTTGGATGGTCACCTGCTTAGTAACCTTACAGGGGATGATACGCCTCTGGATTCAATACTTATAGAGACAGAGATACAATTTAGCTCTGATGGGGGCCCAACAACCATTCCCTATCCACCACCAGATGAAATGGCCATTGATGTCAATGTTCTGATGACATCGCTACGAATTGAAGACCTGGTGGGACTCTTTGATATTAATTTTGGATTGAGTAATCAAGAACAGCCGCTGAGTCTACCTGGACTCGTTGGTGGCGTCACATTCGGGGAGGCAATTCTTGCCATCACCATGAACAATGAGTTCGGTGTTTCTCCAGGCTTAGGCCTTAAGGTGAAAGGTTTCAGAGATGGTGACAGTGTTGTAGTTGCTCTGGATCCAGACTCAGTAAATTTTCAAGCAGGCTCACCAGAAACACCGGTGTCCACAGAGATTAGAATTAGTCGTGATTATGTTCGGCGAACTGTGGGCGAAGATGAGTCTATTGTCCAGCACTTCCCTGAAGATAATAATATCGTCAACCTCATGGCCATGATGCCCAGTATCGTTTCAGTTGGAGGAGATGCCCAAATTACACCTGATGGATTGACATCCATTACAGCAGGGGCTGAGATTTCAGGAACCTGGCGTTTTGAAATTCCATTTTATCTGAGCATAGCCGGGGGTGGTGTGCAATTCCTGTCGCCAACCTTCACACCCATGGATGCCTTGGATTCAACGACCATAAAGCAGTTGGTAGGTGACAATGGTGTGCCGGATGAGTCAGATATGTTGCTAAGCTCCAACATCAAAACTACTATTTATAGTGATATTGGACTGGAATTTGAAATGCGAATTCTAGTTTCTGATATTCCTTATTTCCCCTTCTATAATTCAGTTGAAAACCAGGTTTTTATAGCAGCGGATCGTGATCTTGATGGGACCATAGACACAGTCGGACTCAATCTGGATACACTGATTATCCATCCGGTGGTAAGAACGCTGGAATTAAAGGTTCCAGCTGCTGTGACCGATCCTATTACGGGGTTGGCCATCCCGGGGCAGGAAGGATTTGGTCGATTCTCAAATTCTTCCGATTTCAACCTGACGGAGGATGATGCAGACTCAACTTATGGAACACTCAAACATCATAAATACGCCATGCTGGATACTTTTATCATCGGAAGATCAGACAGCGGCTTTACCAACGTAGAAGCAGCAATGGCGATTGCAGGTTTAGAATACCCCACCGTGGCTGACAGTTTGTATAATTTGACATTGAGTGAGGACAATAAACATTTGCTACTCATGCTGGACGCCACTCCCTATGGAGAATTAGGATGGCTGATTGAGGATAAACCCCATTATATAGCCATCAAATTCCTGATTTCGGAAACTCCGAATCCTGCTCTGTTGCCCTTTTCTGCTGGAATCGATGTCACCGCTTATATGGAATTTCTTCTGAATTCAGGACCCATGTTTGGTTCTGGAGGGGAAACATCAGAATGAGAAATTTCTTTAAAATCGTGCTTCTGGCTGGTCTTGGACTGAATCTCGGTTTTGGTCAGGCACATATTGATGCTCGAGGGCTTGGGCTTTGTAATGCGTATACGGTGAGCTCGAGGGGAATTTCCTCAATTGGATACAACCCTGCCAATCTGGGATATACAGAAGATCTTACCTTTAGTGCCGATCTTTTGGATTTCAAAATTACAGCCTTCAATAATTTCATGTCACTCGCCCTGTTTAACAAATATTTCTCAGGTGACCGGAATGGAGATCCCTTTGATCTCGAGACGAAGATGCCGGGAAGCGATAAAACACATAAAGAATATCTACTTTCCGAACTCACAAAAGATGGGTTCGCATTTGGTCTGGGTGTGAGTGTTCCCCTTCCCATATTGAATGTATCCATGGGAAATTATGCTTTCACCTCTGGTGTTGAGTATTACATGCAGAATTCGTTACCCCTGGGCCTGTTTGAAATGGTTCTGGAAGGGAATCAGATTGGTCATTCTCTGGATCTATCTGTGAGTCAGGATCTTCTAATGGTGACCAATTTTGGCTTCTCCTTCGCCATACCCTTTGAAAAATATAATGTGGGGGCAACCATAAAATATCTGGCTGGGATTGGCTTTGCTGGCGTGGATTCCTCAGGAGGTGCATTTAGTACCCGGGCAACCGGTCTCCAATCTGATGGTTTTTACCGCTATACCAGGGCAATCGGTGGAAATGGCCTGGGTGTTGACGTGGGATTTAATACGAGAAAAATTAACAACTGGCAGTTTGGTTTAGCAATTAATAATGTGATTGGCTTCATCAACTGGGGTAATGATGATAATTTTATTGCCAAGAACATCGGAATTATTGAGGCTATTGTTCCTATACGTGATCTATTACAGATTTCTTCAGACAGCTCACAATTTTCAGCGAGCACTTTGTATTCATTGGACCTTGAAAGAGTCAATGTGACTGGAGCGCTTGCAAATTCGGACAGTTTGTTCAAGTTTGATGAAAAAGATGTCCCCAGACCAGATAGCATGCGCATGAATTATCCTGCGGTCTTTCGTTTAGGCGGTAGCTATCAGTACCAGGAAGACTTTATTATCATGGCTGATCTTTCAGCCGGTTTGGATGATTACTATTTTGCAGATCGATCATGGAGACTGGCTCTAGCAGCCGAGTGGATACGTTTCGGCATGATTCCCATCAGGTCAGGCATAGCCTTTGGAGGTCCTTATGGCCGGGAAGCATCTGTAGGTGCTGGAGTTCACCTCATCTGGTTTGATGCTGACCTCGCTTTGAAACTCTTGGGGGGTATGTCGTTTGCCAATGCTGAAGGCATTGAATTTGGGATAAGTTTTCAGTTTAAACGTTAAAAATTAAAGCTGGAAGTTTTCAGCTGCTTCAGATACCAGTAATCACCAGGGGTGACAATTCAGTTCACTTAACTATCAAGAGGAAATAAGCATGAAAAAAAATGTGGGTAAAATTGATAAAATAGTACGCCTTGTTCTAGCACTCGGCTTGTTTAGCCTTTTCTTTTTTCTCGAAGGCAATGCACGCTACTGGGCGCTGACTGGTTTAATACCTCTGGTTACAGGACTCATCAACTTTTGTCCCATCTGGGCCATTTTTGGAGTAAACACCTGCTCGCTCAAAACAGAGGCTTAATTTATAAAAATGAGTGCACTCAACTGGTGCGGGAGTATCAGTTGAGTGTTACTTCTTAGCTGTTTGGTAAAACAGCCAGCCCCCTGCAATAAATAGAACAACATTTCCAAACCACACTGCAAAAGCTGGATGCATCGAGCTATTGTAACCGACTTTCTGTCCGCCAATAAGCAGGATATAATATATAAAGAGCGCAATCACACTCTTACCCACCCCCACAGCAAGATTCTCCCTGGTGCCTTGCAAGGCAAAGCTGATACCCAGAAAAATCACAATAAAACCGGTCATGACAAAAGCCAGTTTGAAGTGGAAGTCTACTACCCAGCGATGGGGATTGAGCCCTAGCAGTTTTTTCTTCTCAATAAAGTCCACAAGTTGAAAAACATTCATTTCGTTGGGTCTGATTTGCTCCTTAACAATATCCACGGGAGTGAGCGTAATAGGGAGCTCATCGCTGAGACTCATCTCTGAAAACAATAATTTTCCAGCAGCATCAAAGCGACGATTTAAACCTTCAGATTTATTCCAGGCCTGGAGAGAATCAACCCACTGCAGCTTTGCATAATCCCATCGTTCTGTAATCCCAGAGTCCTGATAGGCCAGGATTGAAACATCAGTGCAACTATTGTTCGGGACATCATAGGATTTGATAACCATGATATTGCCGTTTATATCCTGGCGAACCACCTCTTTCATTTTCCGGGGACTTTTCTTCGGTTTTAATATATTGCGGGTGATCTCTTTCTGCTGATGATTGAAAGGCATGACCACAAGATTTTGAAAAATAAACTGGAAAATGGTAAAAAAGAGACCCAGAAGCAGCAGGGGGCGTGCAATCCTGAGCATGCTAATTCCAGAAGCACGCATGGCGGCAATTTCATAGTTCTTATTGAGGGTCCCCAGAGAGAAGACTGTGGCCAGGAGCATACTCATGGGCAGAGCCATATCAATGAAGTAAGGCAGGCTATAGCCGTAATAGACAAGCATCAGATTGGCGCCAGCACCGGCATCAACAAAGTTGTCAATCTTTTCCACAAAATCAGCAATGGTGAAAATACCTACCAGACCAACAAGAACGGTCCACATGGTAGAAAAAAAAGCTCGGATCAGATATCGATCTATGAGAGAAACTAAGCCCAAAAGTGACCGCTAATTAGCGCTCCTGAACAAATATGGTTTCAATACGTGTTGCAGTTGAAGATGAAATCACATAACGGTGTGTTTCCGTAAGGAACTGCTCATTCTTTTGGGGGATATGCCCGAGGCTCCCGATGAGGAATCCAGCCAGCGTTTCGTACTCACCTGGGGGAATACCAAAATCATGGTGTTCGTTAAGAAAGTCTATTTCTACATTTCCTTTGATGAGCAGCCCCTTATCAAGCTGTTGAACAGCTGCATCTTCCACATCAAAGGCGTCTGTAAATTCACCAAATAGCTCTTCAGACAAATCTTCCATGGTCACTAAGCCGGCTGTCCCGCCATATTCATCTATGACAATCGCTATGGATATACTTTTTGTCTGCATTTCTCCCAGTAATTCATCAGCCGCTTTGGTTTCAGGGACAAAGTAGGCCTCCCTCATGACATCTCGAAGCTCTGTGGCACCTTTGAAAATGTCATGGAGGAAAACAATGCCCTTGATATCATCAGCAGTTTCTTCATAGACCGGGAGTTTAGAAAATCCTGACTCCATAAACGCTGCTTCAACATCAGCCATATTGCTATCAATGGAAATAGAAGTCATATCCGGACGAGGCGTCATCACCTCACTGATTGAGGTGTTTTTAAAGGTGAATATACGCGCAATGGTTTGACGCTCATGCACATCCACACCACTTTCTTCCCTGGGATCATTGAACAAGAGATGGAGCTCCTCAGAATCAAGGTTGGTCTGACTTTCAACGTCATCACTTCTCAGGATTTTTTTCCGATAAAGCGTTAGCAGGAAGGTCAGGGGGTAGAGCACGATCTCAAAAATTTTGACAAAACGTCCAAAAAATAACATGGAGGCATTGGGAAATTCACGAAAAAGAGTTTTGGGTATGATTTCACCAAATATGAGTACGCTCACAGAAATGATAAGCAAAATGAGCCACTCGTTGGGGATGACTCTTATGAACATTACCGTTGCGAAGGAAGTGGTGAGGATATTGGCTATGTTATTCCCCACCAATGTAGCCGTGAGGAATTGTTCGGGGTTTTGGCTGGCATTCAAGGCAGATTTAGCACCGCGCACCTTTTGCCTTTGCCATACCTCAAGCTGAAGTCGGTTTGACGAGAGCAATGCAATTTCTGCTCCGGCAAAAATAAAGCTTAGGATCAGACCGATGACAGCGAGAATTATCTCGATCATTGAGGAGATCTATTGGTTGGAGTGTTGTTACTCATTTTCACGTTCAACATACAAATAATATAATTCGATTCAAGCTTGAACCATAGGTTGCTCTTGGGCTTTACTGAAAAGTTCAACCCCTTGGATATCTCAAGATAAAGAAAATATAGCTCTCATTGCATAAGCCACTATTTGGTCGAAACCGAGAATTCAAGTGTCATCACGCCCCAACCCGATTATCCTATAAGCCATGACATTCTCTAGCAGATATTCCACTTGTGAATCTCAACTATCTCAATCCTGGAGGGAGCTCAGCAACTCTGAGCACAAAAAAATGTTTCTCCTGGGAATCCTTGTGGCAGCTACGACGCTAAATGATCAGGCCATGCTAAATATCTGGCTACCTGAATGTTCCAATATTCTGGATGAGGAGGCTATCGAAGAAGCCATCCTACAGACACTGCTCTTTGCTGGATTTCCAAAAACGATTGAGGCTCTCAAACAATTGAGAAATCACTTCCCCGTTAGACATGGTCCCAAGCATGTGAGCGACCACCAACATGCCGGAGACAAGACCAGTAAAATCATTTACGGAAAATATCATTCCAAATTGAAGCAGGTCATGGATGAGTTACACCCTGATTTAACGAGATGGATGATCGAGGATGGCTATGGGCGAGTTCTATCTCGATCTGGACTTAGCCTTAAGGAGCGGGAAATCTCAGTTCTCGCTTCATTGATGACATCAGGAATGATCAATCAGTTTCGAGCTCATATTCGGGGTGCTTTATATGCAGGGTTGTCACAGGTTGATATCATTTGGTTTACAAACACCTTTGCTTGTATAATTGCCGCCGACTTGAGATCTGACTTCGATGAGGTAACCCAGGAGATGTTAAAGTCGTGATTGAGTGTCAGCGCAGCAAAAGGCACAGTTATTCTGAAAAATATTATTTGGTGGGAGCAATAAGAAAATGACCTCGAAATTAGGCAAACTTTTAACAGAACAACGCAATCCAGAGAGTATGAAGCTGGATTCGTCGTCGATTCGTGAAATCCTTGAAATTATAAATCGGGAAGACCAAATCATTGCTGGCAAAGTCGCTGAGCAAATGGATGATATCACACAGGCAACGGAATTGGTAGATAACGCTTTCCAGAAAAATGGACGCTTAATCTATGTGGGAGCAGGGACTTCAGGAAGACTGGGCGTTTTGGATGCTTCTGAAATTCCACCTACCTTTAACGCCAGCCCGGAAAGAGTTCAAGGATTTATCGCTGGAGGTGATATAGCCTTACGAACTGCAGTTGAAGGTGCTGAAGACTTCCCTGGGGATGGTCGTAAACTCATTGATGAAATTGCAGTAACAGAAAATGATGTCGTTATGGGTATAGCCACAAGTGGTGTTACCCCATACGTACTGGGCGCTCTGGAGCGTGGAAAAGAATTGGGAGCGGCAACGGTGTTTTTCACTTGTGCAGACAGAAATCACATCGATATAGATGTCGATGTTCTCATCTCTGTACCAGTGGGACCAGAAGTGATTACGGGTTCTACTCGAATGAAATCCGGAACGGCCACAAAAATGGTTCTCAATATGATTACCACCACCGCCATGGTTAAACGTGGTAAGGTCTATGAAAATCTCATGGTTGACTTGAAGGCAACAAATATCAAACTGGAAGATAGAGCCCGTCGTATTGTTTCTACCATCACCTCCTGCAGTTACGAAGAAGCAAGTGATCTGCTGGTTAAATCTGATAACTATGTAAAGGTGGCTTTGGTAATGCAGAAAAGCCATGCTTCAGCAGAGGAAAGTCGACTATATTTGGATCGTTTTGATGGGAACGTTCGCCTGGCAGTAGATGAACTTGAAAAAAACACAGACCCCGAATAAATAACGGTCTTAGGAGAATACAGATATGAATGTAAATGATTTTATTTTTAGAGAATATGATATCCGCGGGGAAGTAGCAGTAGATTTTCCAGAAGAAGTCGTTGTTGCCCTGGGGCGCGCTTTTGCATCAATCGTCAAGCGTCGGGGTGGAAAGAAAATCACGCTCTCTGGAGATGTGAGACTCACAACCCCCCAACTTAAAGAATATTTTAAAGCAGGCGCACTCTCTACGGGGATTGATGTCATGGACATAGGCATTCTACCCACACCAGGCAACTATTTTAGTGTGTTTCATTTTGAAGATGTGGATGGTGCGTGTCAGATAACAGGCTCCCATAACCCACCACAGTTTAATGGTTTTAAATTGACCTTTAATCAGCTCGCCTTTTTTGGTCAGGATATTCAGGATATGCTTACTCTGATTAAAAATGATGATTTTGAAGCAGGCAAGGGTAGTGCTTCAGAATATGATCTTTTGCCAGAGTATATGGATACAGTGGTCAAGGGTATTGATCTCAAGCGACCCATGCGCATTGTGGTTGATGCTGGCAACGCAGCTGGTGCGCTCTGTGCCCCTGAGGTATATGAAAGAATGGGTTGTGAAGTAACAGCTCTCTATTGCGATGTAGATGGTACCTTCCCGAATCACCATCCTGATCCAACTGTCGCTGCCAATCTTAAGGATATACAGGCTGAGATGAAAAAGGGTGGCTATGATGTTGGTATTGCCTTCGATGGAGATGCTGACCGTCTAGGTGTGATTGACGAAAAAGGGCAGGTTGTCTGGGCAGATTACCAGATGATTCTTTTTGCTCAAGACATCATTAAATCCAAAGATGATAAAATAATATTCGATGTAAAATGCTCACAGGCACTTGAGGAAAAAATTCTGGAGTTTGGTGGAACACCCGTTATGTATAAGACAGGACATTCCCATATTAAGACCCATATGAAAAAGCTGAACTCTCCATTCTCCGGAGAGATGAGTGGTCACCTCTTCTTTGCAGATAGATACTTTGGTTTTGACGATGCCATCTACAATGGTGGTCGTATGCTGGAACTTCTTTCCAAGAGCAATCGTCCCCTTTCTGAAATGGTGGATGAGCTTCCCAAATACTTTTCAACACCCGAGATCAGATTGACCTGTAATTCAGACTCAGAGAAATTTGAAATTGCAGAGAACGCAGCCAAATATTTCAAAGAAAATTATGATTGCATTGATGTGGATGGTGTACGAATTCGGTTTGGAGATGGATGGGGTCTGGTGCGAGCATCAAATACACAACCTGTCCTGGTCGTAAGATTCGAAGCCAAAACACAAGAACGCATGGAAGAGATTCAAACCCTGGTTATGAACAAAATCGCGGAGTTTGGCGAGGTTCGCCTTGACGAGGGACATTGAGCAACGCAAGCGGGATCATCTGAATCTTGCTCAGGAAAAGGCGCTAAACTTTACAACTTCTGCCGGGTTTGACCGCTGGAGATTCATCCACAACGCACTCCCTGAGATTAATCTTGATGAGATAGATACTCGTACAGAATTTTTAGGGAAGGAACTCCAGTTTCCTCTCCTGATCAGCTCAATGAGTGGAGGCGTTGAGGAGAGTTTCAAGCTCAATGCAAATCTGGCAACAGCGGCTGAGTCAGTGGGCTGTGCCCTTGGCCTGGGAAGTATCCGTGCTGCCCTGGAAAATGAAAAAGTACGAGACAGTTTTTTAGTTGCCAGAGAAAAAGCACCTGGGGCTGTCATCCTGGCCAATCTTGGAATTGCACAGATCATGGGTCCGCAAACAATTGACAGGGTAGCAACCTTTTGCAGCGATCTGAAGGCAAATGCGCTAATCATTCACTTAAATCCAATGCAGGAGGCATTTCAGCCTGAAGGCGATACCCACTTCAAGGGTGCCTTGAATGCTATCAAGACCTGGGTGCATGAATTTCCACTACCCATCATCGTCAAAGAGGTTGGACAGGGTCTTTCCATCGAAGTAATTGCCAAGCTTAAGGGTGTTGGCGTTGAAATAATTGATATTGCCGGTGCAGGTGGGAGTAACTGGATATCCATTGAACGCGAACGACTATCCGATGATCAGCGTGTATTGAAACAAGCTGCTCATGAATTTGCCAACTGGGGTGAGCCAACAGCTGAAATCCTGGAAAACCTGGAAACGGATCAGTTTGTTATCGCCAGTGGTGGTCTAAAACAACCCCTTGATCTGGCTAAGGCGATTGCCCTCGGTGCAAATATGGGTGGCATTGCTGGTGCATTGCTAAAACATGCCATGTCTTCAGATGGAAGTAGAATCATTGAACATTTACTGGTGTGGAAGAAAACTCTGGAAATGACCATGTTTGGTGTTGGGGCACTTACGATTAATGAATTAATTGGGAATCGCCGGTTATTGCATAAAATTGGCTGATCTTACTCACAAAAGTAATTATCGAGAAAGAAACAATGGACATTGAGGTAAACAATAGAATCGAGACATGGCGCGCAGCCATTTCTAAACATTTGCAGAATCCATGCTTTGATACTGAGCCTGTTTATCTCTCAGAACCCATGAAATACGCCCTCAAAGCTGAAGGCAAGATGCTGCGACCAGCACTTTGCCTGGCGGCGGCCGAAGCCGTCGGGGGTGACTGGCACGATGCAGTTAGCGTCGCTGCTGCACTTGAAATTTTTCATACATTCACCCTGGTTCATGATGATATCATGGATGGTGACGAACTGCGAAGAGGTCGCCCAACCCTCCACAAGGCCTTCGGTGACAATCGGGCTCTATTGAGCGGTGACACTTTGCTTATCTATGTCTATCAACAACTCTCAGATGTTGAGGAATCAAAATTCCCCAGCGTCTTTCGTGCCTTTAATGATGGGGCTATGGATGTGTGCAAGGGCCAGGGTTGGGATATGGAGTTTGAGGGGAGTATTCATGTCGAGCCTCAACAGTATGAGATGATGATTGATCTCAAAACCGGAGCGCTAATCAGACTTGCCTGCCATCTCGGTGGGATCATGGGTGGTGGAAACGATGCTTCCATTGAAGCCCTTTCACGATTTGGGATCCTCCTGGGAAGAGCTTTTCAAATGCAGGATGATCTTCTGGAAGTAACGTCATCATCAGCTACC
Organism: Candidatus Neomarinimicrobiota bacterium; assembly: GCA_016784545.1. Lineage (NCBI taxonomy): Bacteria > Pseudomonadati > Fidelibacterota > Fidelibacterota bacterium. Next base: position 19,683 of record JADHUM010000052.1, on the reverse strand, counting down.
ATGGGCAAAAGTTTGGGTAGCGATGTCCTGAACGAGAAAAAAACCTGGATCTGGATCGACTTGAAAAGCAGACTCACAGAAGATGAGCTGAAGGAATGGAAAATTATTCAAAACGGTGGTGAGTTGGCTGAACATCATCGAGATCAGGTAAAACAATGGATGATAGATCATGGTACCATTGAACGGGCTCAGGATTTAATCACATCCTGGATATCAGAGGCAGATGCTCTGTTAAGTTCATCTCTCTTTAAAAACACCAATATGCTCAAAGCCTTGTCTGACATGATTCTAAATCGAAAAAAATGATTTTGTCAATCACCTAGTCCCCACATTTTCCCCATAAGTGTTAAAGATCACAAGTTGACGACGAAGGTCATTTTATTACCGTCAGTGTTTGACATTTGACTGTGTTTGGCGCTAAGTTTATCCCGGTACTAAAATGATTGAAGTAATTGTCAAGAATATCCTCTTCTTTGCCCAGGCAGCTGCCCCGGGTTATACCCTGTTTCTTCAAACGAGGGATGATGACCAACGTAGTCTGCCTATTGTGGTGGGACAGTTTGAAGCCCAGACCATCGCCCTGGCCCTGGAGCAGATTAATTTGGATCGCCCCATGACACATGATCTATTATCCCAGGTGATCACCCATATGACTGACGGATTGGACAGTGTCGTTATTCAGAAGTTGAAAGAGGGGACATTCTATGCCGAATTGAATGTAAGGAGTGAAAAGGGTATCGAGAAAATTGATGCCCGGCCCAGTGATGCCATCGCCCTGGCTTTGAGAGCCAGAGTTCCTATCAGGGTTTCGAGGGAGGTCTTTGACGAGGCATCTATCCCCATGCCCATTACCACGGAGCAGACCGAAAAATCAGAGCCCAGTCTGGCCGAAAATGTGAGTGAAATAATGCATGGGGCTGAATTACGATTTGATCTGGAGCATGATCTTAAAGAGGCAATCTCCAATGAAGATTACGAAATGGCAGCTTTAATTAGAGATAGATTAAACGCATTATCCGTTTCTGATTTACGCAGTTAAGCCTAATCTATATCTGAAAGTTCCGACTCAATTTTTTTAAGGGTTTCTTCTGACAACTGATTCTTCAGATCTGGTCCCTGCTTTTTAGCTTGTAGCTTTTTCAGCGCATATCCAAGTATTGTCAATCCAACAAGACTAAAAATAACCACCATCCAATAAGAGACTTTTCCTACCGTCTCACTGGCTTTGGGTGCAGCCAGGATTCGATTGCCATATGGTTGTTTGGTCCGGGGGTCAATAGAATTTCTAAAATGGTCCAGGACATCATCAGTGCTTTTACCCTCAATAAGCAATCGCCGAATGGTTACTTTTGCATCTTCGGTCATTTGATTTTTACCATGCATATACACAGGACCACCAAAGCAACAGGTGGCCATGAGGTTTTTCTCCAGGTAAATCGCCTGCTCATTTTGCTTGTCAGTTAGTTTCTGATTGTAGAACTCATAATCTTGAGCACTCAACATGCTCACCAGGACCATCAATAGGATAATTGTCTTCATTTTCATGTGGAGAATCTAGACGAGAAAACAGGGTTCTCAATGGAAATTCATTGTGGTGGGAGGGATTACATCGCATTTTGCCTAGCTGTTACTTTTAACGGAAAATAAGGAAATGACATGTCACTCATCATTGTTGGATCATTAGCACTGGATACTATTGAAGCGCCTGCTGGCTCAGTTTCTGAAGTTCCCGGTGGATCCAGTAGCTATTGCTCCATTGCTGCAAGCTATTTTACCCATCCAAACATTGTCGGTGTTGTAGGAACTGATTTTCCAGAACCAGTCTTTACGCTTTTTAAAGATCATCATGTAAATCTAGAGGGCTTGGTTATAGAAGAAGGCAAGACCTTTCGCTGGGGGGGGCGCTACGCAGAAAATTTTGACGACAGAACCACTCTTTTCACTGAGCTGAATGTATTTGAATCCTTTAACCCGACACTGCCCGATACATATAAAAATGCAGCACATGTTTTATTGGCGAACATCCATCCAGGTTTGCAGCACCATGTACTAGATCAGTTGGAGGCTGAATCATTCGTTGTTCTTGATACAATGAATTTGTGGATAGATACGGCTCTGGATGAGTTGCTAACCCTCATAAATAGGGTTGATATGTTGGTGATCAATGATGAAGAGGCCCACATGCTCACCCAGGAGCGTCATTATGGCAGGGCAGCCAGAAAACTTCAAGCCATGGGTCCAGATTGGGTGGTGATTAAAAAAGGTCAGCATGGTGCATTACTCTTTCATGGGGAACAGGTGTTTAGTGTCCCGGGGCTTATTCTAGATGAAGTGAAGGACCCAACTGGTGCTGGTGATACCTTTGTTGGTGCCCTCATTGGTTATCTCGATCAATCAATGGATCATTCTTTTGACAACATGAAATTAGCTGTAGTTTTTGGGTCCGTATTTGCCTCTTTCTGTGTGGAGGATTTTTCAGTTGATGGGATCACCTATCTGGAAGAATCGGATCTGGAAGACCGTTATGATAAATTTGTAATAATGAGTCAATTCTAGGAGATATGGATGAACGCTGAACATACTATAAAAGGACTCAATCGATTTTTAATCTTCAGCATGATGATGGTCAGTCTTACGGTGTATATCGGTTGTGAGAATGATGATGATGAGTTGACATGTAACACAGTTGGTGAAGCAGGTGAATTAGTTGAGGCCACCTTTCAAATGACGCTCACTCCAGCCCAGGTTGAGCCATATCTAAGCCTGTTTGGAGCTCCCATTGGTTACACATTGACCCATAGTACTGATGCTTATAAGATTCATTATAAAACCAGAGATAAGCATGGTGACCTCACACTGGCCTCTGGTGTCATGTTTCTACCCCAGGGTGTTGAAACCATGGATCTGGTGAGTGTACAGCACGGGACTGCCCTAAAACGAGAAAATACAGGGTCAGTGAATCCCCTCTATGCCATGGATGGTATCATGTTCTCCATGAGTGGATTTATGGCAGTCGCTCCTGATTATATTGGTCTAGGTATTTCGGAAGATATCCATCCCTATGTCCATGCTGAACTCACAGCAAATGCCGTGGTTGACATGCTGCGGGCTGCCAGAATCTATGCCTGCGAGAATGATATTGTTATAAGTGATAATCTATTTCTAGCTGGCTATTCAGAAGGTGGATACGCCACCATGGCCACCCATAAATTTATTGAAGCAGATTATTCAGATGAATTTCATGTGACTGCAGTTGCCCCCATGTCTGGTCCCTATGACCTCATCGGATCAACGCGGCACCTCCTGAGCAGAGATACTTATGACATTCCAGCCTTTCTGGCCTATGTGGTGGTGGCATATGATGATATCTATGGATGGAATCGTCTTACGGATATTTTTAATGAGCCCTATGCAACTATGATTCCAGGTCTATATGATGGTTCCCAGGAGTTGGGTGATGTGAACGATCAATTGCCAACCGATATTAATGCGCTTTTCAGAACAGATTTTACCGAGGCCTTTTTAGCAGGTCAAGAATTAGCTATCCAGCAAGCCCTGGAAGAAAATACACTTTTGGATTGGGGTCCCATTGCACCTGTCAGGTTATATCATGGAACTGCTGACAGCTCCGTTTCCATTGCAAACACCTTAAGTGCCTATGCATCTTTGCAGGCAAATGGGGGAACGAGTGTAGAATTGGTTCGCCTGCTTGGGGCAGATCATGTCGGTGGATTTATTCCCTCAATGATCCTGGCAGAAACGTGGTTTGACAGCATCAGAACAGCGGGTCAGTAACTTATAATTTTGCCAGAACCCCAGCATTTATTTCAGAAACTTTTTCTTTTCCATAGAGTGCCTCCACTAGCTTAAAGGAAAACTCCATGGCGCTGCCAGCAGCCTGTCCTGTGATCAGGAGATCAGCGGTCTCTACTCGCGCTCCAGTGTGAACAGCGGTTGTCATGCTTTCAGCCCAGGCTGGGTGAGAGGTGATTTTCTTACCATCGGTGAGGCCGGCTTCTTGTAGAACTGCCGGGGCGGCACAAATGGCAGCAGAAGTCTTGTTCGCCGAGGCTTGATCCTTCAGGAGTTTGATAATTCTAGCATCACCCATAAGATTTGGAGCTCCGGGGACACCTCCAGGGAGTACAACCATATCAAAGTTTTCGTTGAGAACTTCATCGAGAACCGTATCGGCAACAACTTTTAGACCATGGGAACCTTGAACATTTCGCTTTACCAGGGCGGCAATGATTACCTCCGCTCCCGCTCGACGTAGAATGTCAATTATAGTGATGGCTTCAATTTCTTCAAATCCTTCGGCCAGGGGCACCAAAATCTTTTTCATCACAAACCTCCTATAGACCAGGCGTTCTGAATGTTTCTAGAATGCGGGGCTTCATATATTTTGAAGTTTTCACCAATTTCCCATCCTTGTTGTACACGTGAACCAACTTGGGTTGATGTTTATCGTTGTACTCATAAACAGTCTTTTTGATCAAGTCAAGATTTCGATCTTTTTCCACTTCAGTGAGAAGCTGACCATACTCATCGTACTTACGAGAAATAAATATGCCACGATCTTCATCCAAAATTTCTTCGTGCTCTCGATAACTTTTCACAGGGTGATAAGCATATCGGTAAAAAGCGATGAGCGAATTATCAGGGAGGTAGTGATCCTCATTTACAATCTGAATCTCATCGTTATAAATGGTTAGCCAGTAATCCCGCAATTCGCCGCTGGGAAGAAAGAAGTTCCGTCGAGATTTGTCAAGCCGATGTTTATAGTCGTAATGGTATTCAGTTGAACTCTCAATCTTACGACCCAAACCCCAGGTTTCTTCCAGATATGGCTTTTGATTGGCATCGTAATAAATAGATAGTTTTTTTTCCAGAGTATGAGACCGGGTAAACCACTTTTCTTCCCGTTTGGTTACTCGTCCTCTTGCGTAATGCCATTCTTTTGATATGCGTGGTGGACCATTGTCAAAAAACTCTGTTTGATGATGCCTCATCAGTTGCCCTTTTCGGGTATAGGTATAGTTGCTTTTTTTAACCAGGTTTTTTCCTGATGAAAAATATTTTGCTGATGTGATCTGCCCCTTGTCATTGCGTTTCACCTCGAAGTAATCACCCCGTACTGAAGAGCGCTGCTTGACATGATTCAGAAACTTACGGTTGTGGAGATCACCCTCCTCGTAGTAAGAAATTTTGCCGCCGCTACATCCGCTGATGAGCAGGGCCAGGGCGATTAAGCTGGAAAATCTAGTGATCACTTGGTGAACAGATAGAAATAAATGGCTGAACGACGGGCATCAACAAGTTCAACTTTTTCTGAGCGAACGATCTCATCAGCAATATCATACAACTCGTAGCGAGCCTCTTTACTTAAATCCTGATAGAATGCCAGCACCTGTTTATCGCTTAGCTTATCGATGGTAAGAAGCCGAGCCTGATCCAGAGATTTGCCCTGGCGAACCAGTTTTACAGCTGATAAATCTATTGAGCGAGCACTGACTAGCTGTGGGGTTGCTGTTGAGTCGAGGGTCCCTTCCTGACTTGTTGCTTTCTGGGTAACCTTGGGCTGCTGCATCCGCTTGGCCAAGGCGTATCGCTTTCCTGGGTCTTCCAGTTGTTTGCTGATTTTAATAATGTCCAGGGTGATTTGATCAATTCTGGCTCGGGATTCTGCCTGTTTTCTCTTCAATCGAACCAGTCTAAGACTATCGCGTTTGTCAAAGTCACCATTGGGTGCTTTAAGCTCAGCCTCCAGACTGTAAGATCTGGCTTGCTCTGCTTTGAATTTTGTCACCATCTCGCTGAGTTTATCTATCTCACGATGGAGGGCGCTTACGTCAGATTCTTTGGCCTGTGACCGTGCAAATGTTGGTGAAAGAATGATAACGATGAGTATAACTGATCTGATGATATTGATTTTATTCATATTTAACATAACCCGACTCTCCTCAATGCAATGCCTTTAAACTAACCCAACAGTTAAAACTGAGAAAGTATGAAATGTCTCTGAATCCATGAGTTGTCTCGTTAAATCTGGACTAGAGAAGTTGTTTCTCGAACCAGTATTTTTTCTCGCCACCTTCCAGTGCTGTCTTCACCTTGACATAATTATTCTTTTTGCCAAGCTGAATCATTGCTGGGAATCGATCGAAAGTGGTAAAATAAATGGTAGCAATCCCCACATTTTTAACATGATGCTCCTGAAAATCAAGCAGAGCCTGGGCTATACCCTGTCGCCGATAGTTAGAATCTACTCCACCCAACCAGGAAAAGAACGTTCGGACCCCTTCTATCACATATCCCAGTTTAAAACCAATTGGACGTTCACCATCATAGGCAATTAAAAGGAGCGGGTGCTGTTGCTGAATCTTCTCCAATCGGGATGCAGTAACTCTGGCATTTCCAAATATCATCATTTCAAGTGAGTTGATGATATTGAGCTCAACCGCCGCAGAACGTATTTCGATTTGAGGTGAAATTTAGATACCCTCCATTAATAATTGCTACTATGAAAAAAGACTTACCCTATCCAGATTTCCATCTAAATTTAGACTTTAGTTATGAGTAAACAAAAGCCAAGAATACCGCAACGAACGGAATGTCTAAACTGTGGCTCACCCCTCAGCGCACAATTTTGTCCGGAGTGCGGACAGAAAAACAAGGATTACAGCCTCACATTTAAGGATTTTTTCTCAGATTTCTTAGAAGAACTGCTTGATGTTGATTCTCGTGTATTGAGATCTCTGAGACTTCTTTTTACCAAACCAGGCTTCTTGACCTCTGAGTATGTGAGGGGTCGCAGAGTCAGATACATACCGCCCGTTCGAATATATCTGGTCGCCAGCGTCCTTTTTTTTCTATCACTCACGCTTAAAACCCTCCTCCCAAGCGTTCAGAGTAATGAATTCTTTAAGGAAATTACTGAAACAGGTAACCTTGATAATGCTTTGGAGAATGCACTGGAAGCCAAGCAGACTGCATCGAGCAATGATGTGTTGAGTTATGAGGGGTCTGGGCTGGTACCCGTAGATCCTGATAGTTCCCAATCAGGGATGCAATTGTCCTTAGGAGGGGGGCAATATGATGTCAATCAAGGTGATTTTCTGTCCAATTTTAGTGATAATTTCGCAAAAATGATGTTCCTTTTGCTTCCCGTGGCAGCGCTTCAACTAAAGGCACTCTACTGGCGCAGAAAAAAACTCTACATTGAGCATCTCGTTTTCAGCATTCACGTCCATGCCTTTATTTTTAGTCTCCTTATTTTGACCATCATTTTGGACTTTAAATTGACCATGTGGCTTGTAATAATTTCAAGTTTGATATATTTATTTATCGCCATGAGACAATTTTATGGGCAATCCTATTCCAAAACTGCCACAAAAATGGTGCTGTTGCTCCTTAGCTATGGAGTAACTACCATATTGGTTATGACACTTACACTGGTTGCTACAGCGGTCGGTCTTGTCATGGGCAATTCTTGATGTATCATGTTTGAATTCTTAACCCAGACTTTTAATGCTTCCCTCATTGCAGTTACTCAATTGTTTCTGTCATCAGTGGTGACCTCAAATCCCTGGTTTGAGGGACTTGACCTTCAATACTCCGGCGTAAAACATGAGATTGTCTGCAGCACCAAACTGGCTGATTCATTTACTGAAACCCTGGATGATGTGTTACTCTCTGGCGAGAATATCACCCTTCATTTTCGCTTCGAACTCTTCGCACGCGGGGAAGCGACACCGCTCCAGATGAAAGAAGTCGTGAATGGTTTTCGTTTTGATGAGGAGACGGAGACCTATTATCTATTTAATTCACAGAATGGCGAGTTGGAGCGTTTCTTTACAATTGAGGCCGCAAAGGACACTTATATTTCTGTAAGCAATCTTGTTATTGTGAATACCAAGGGCCTGTCAGACGAGGAAGATTATTTTGTACAGGTGACAGCTTTTCTTGATCCAATTAAACTGGATGATATGAGCGAGTCAGTAAATCTCATGTTACGCTGGGCCAGTGTGAAACCCACCATTGTATCAGATAAATTCCGGATTCAAGCCAAGGCCAGTTAGTAAATCTAGGGGATCTCAACCAGATACAGCTTCGAGTCCATGCGAGCTGATATATCGAATTCACTCAAATTTGCTGGAGTGATAAAGGTATGACCCCGTTTCAACACACAGGTGCAGGAATTATCCTTCCCACCCCAGTGTAAACTGATCTCTCCTTCCAAAAGCAAGAACATAGTCAGACTTCTTCGGGATGCGAATGATTCAGATTTTCCCTCTGGCAATTCAAGTGATTTGATTCTGAACTCCGACACCGGAGTGGCATACTCACTCTGATACCCCTGCCTGGTTTGAGCAACCCGATAATCGGATTCCGTATCATAGACGAGTATGTTCTGAAGCGCCTCAGCATCGCAAAATTTGTTAGTTAATCCCACTCGAACGACATTATCAGAGTTCGCCATACACTCAATGATATTGCCCTTTAGGTAGGCATGGGGGACACCAGGAGATAAAAATACTGCTTCACCCGGTTCCAGGTGAACTCTATTCAACAAGAACAGAAAAATGAGCCCAATATCCTCCGGCCCCCACTTCTCATATTGCTCCAGGTAAAGGATCTCTGATTCATCAGGGTTATCTTTTTGACTGAGACATTGATAAATCTGGTGTGTGGTATCAGCAAAATATTTTGAATCCTTCTCTCTAATATGAAACAGGGCTTGAACACCACTTTTAAGGGTATCAATGGGGCTGGAATCTCTGCTTAACAATGATTTGAGCTCAGGACGAGTTTCCATAAGCGTAGAAAATTCCTGGTCTGAGATAAACCCAACCAGTGCATCTAAATGATCGATGGCAACAGCAATCTCGGGCTTGTGATTATCATCAGGATAGTGTTCAGCATCCACTCGATGGAGATTTTCAGCTTGTAATTTGTTTGGATGGGCTTGAATACTGAGAGCTTCACCAGCGGACAGTACCTTAAAGAGATAGGGAAGTGATATATGCCTCTTATCTGTTCCCAGCCGTTTCTGTGGGTCATCTAAAATCCAATTGGAGAGACTGAGAGGACCTTCTTCCAGATTGATTATCGATGAAGGTGCCTTCGGGTGAACCCCCATCCATAATTCAGCATATGCTTGTCCAGGTTCTGGGTCGAGCCCCAGGAGTTTTGGGATGAAGGCGTCATGGTCTCTTGTGCCCCAGGGATAGTTCTGAATGGCATTTTCAAGGCGATAGGGTCTTGCATCTTTACAGTCGGAATTATTGGCAGTTGACATGATCAAAACTATTCACCAGTCACACACTCCACAATGACAATTAATACCAACGGTGAAATGAGGAGTCCTGCACATTATGTATCCGATATTTCACAAATTACTATATATTTAATATAAAATTAAATAAATCATAAATAAAGCTTGCATAAACGATTAGGATTATTATTTTTGGTCAAATCAAATTCACAATTGAGTACAATAAATAGAACCCTGTTATGAACACAAAACATGGTAAAACTTTATGATTCATGCACAAAAATCCAGAGCCCGTTTATTTCTCACTTACTTAAAGGACAAAACAGAACTCTTCCTTTACGTGAAACCACACGGAACCTCCCCCAGTGAGATGACATATAGGCGGGCACCTGGAGATGCTGCTATGAATGAACGAATCAAGGCCATATTGGATCATGCCGGGGTGCTTAATTCTGACACAGAAATCTGGATATTGCTTTATCCCCCGGAAATTTATACGACCACATTGTATATCCCTACCCATGCGACACAGCCCGAATTGAAAGCTCTGATTCACGAGCAATTATTCTCCACTTTGTCATACCCCATCAATTATGATTGGGAAAACTATTCACTTTCATCCCATGAAAATGGTCATAATGAAAATATGGTAACCGTGACAATTCTTGGTAGGGATGTACTTCCCAGAATTAAAGAATTACTTACATATAATTTTGACCGAGTGACATTTATTGGTGATGGTCTGCAGTTTTTGAATATTGAAAGCACTTTTTTTCAATTGCTGCGTGGGCAAACATATGAGATGATACTCCCCTATGATGAGATGTTTTACACCGCAGCCTTTAGGTCAGGTTTTCATATCGAAAGTTCGGTTCTGACCCACGCCTGCTCATCATCTTTTGGGGATTATAATTTAAGTCATCAACAGGTCTATCTGGATATCCGCCAGAAGAAAAATTTACTTCATCAGCCAAAAATTCAGCCAGTAGTCGCGCACTCGGAATGGCAAAATGCACGTCTCACCCCAGCTGCTTTTCCCACCTGGTTTATTGCCAGAAACAGTATGCATCAAAGTGAAATAGTGAATTTTATTAAGCAGAATGCAGATGCTGAGGCTAGGCCAAAAAGGAAACACCAAGCTAAAAAGTTTGAGGCCATCCATCTTTTGGACTGAAGAAAGCTAAGAACGACGTCCTGCAATGAGATCTTTCAGAGCGAAAGGGGAGTAGTAAATATAGAATGAAATCACAGCTACCACTTCGAGAGACAGAATGTACCAGGGCCAGGGACCCAAAACATCAATGATGGATCCATTTACAGGCTTATGGCAGATGAATAGATAGTTCCCATCAGTAACATAGTTAAATCCTGCAATGAAAATCAAATAGATGTTGGTGATTCCCATAACCTTCCAGATGGAACGGTGTGTGGGACGCATGCCTCCAATCCAGGTCATGTAAAGACTGGCGAAGATTAAGGCTCCATGTGAAAGAAAGAACTGAAAAAAGCGATAATGTGGATAGCCATAGGCTCCAATGTCAGGAGTCAGCAGAGCTTGAATAGCCCCGCCCAGCCCCCAGAAATACACAAGCTCATACAATAAATAGTTACGATTAATTAATAGAAAGGCAGCCAGTACTATTCCAACACCACACAGGTGTAGGGGCAGGGTACTGCCCGCATCCCAATCCCCGATACTTACATGCCAAATATTCAGACTCAATTCCTGGCTTATGAGTAGAACAGCCACAATCCAGCGAGTCCGCAGATCTATCCTTGCAGTAGAAAACCAGTCGCGCTTCAGCCATAAAGCACTATAAATACTGAAAAGAATGAGAATTGCTATCCAGTGAGGAGGTGAAAAGAAGACAAAATCATGACCTGGATATTCCAGTGAGAAGGGACCCGTTGTTGAAGTCATCTGGTTACCACCTGTTTGATTGCGGCATTCCAGCCCTCAATCAGGGAAACCCGTTGGTTCTCAGATATTTCTGGAGCAAAAATGGTCTTTTGGGAGGCGAATGATTTCAAGGTCTCCTTATCCCAGATCCCAATTCCAAGCCCAGCTAAATAAGCCACCCCAAGAGCGGTCGTTTCTACATATTGAACCCTTTGAACTTCAATTTGCAGGATATCTGCCTGGAATTGCATGAGAAAATTATTCTCAGTTGCTCCCCCGTCCACCGCAAGTGATCTGATGTTCACTCCAGTCTCTTTTTCCATAGTCTGAATAACATCGTAAGTCTGGTAAGCCATGGCTTCCAGACTGGCGCGTATGATATGATTCTTATTGGATCCCCGGGTAAGTCCGGTAAGCATTCCCCTTGCTTCCATATCCCAGTGGGGTGCACCTAATCCCGTAAACGCTGGTACCAGATAAACACCATCAGTATCACTCACGGATAAAGCCGCAGCTTCGCTCTCAGCTGCGGTCTTGATGAGGCCTAATTCGTCCCTGAGCCATTGAATGGCTGCTCCGGCAATAAAAATTGAACCCTCAAGGGCATAACAGGGTTTGCCATCAGGATCCGCTGCCAGTGTTGTGATTAACCCGTACTCTGATTGAATAGCTTCAGCACCTGTATTCATCATGATGAAACAACCCGTTCCATAGGTGTTTTTTGTTTCACCCTTTTGAAAACATTGTTGCCCGTATAGCGAGGCCTGCTGATCTCCAGCCACGCCGCAAATGGGAATACCATCTAGTTCAGATAGCGTAGAAACTGTCCCGTAGTCATCTGAGGAATTTCTTACATCAGGAAGCATGTCTATGGGGACTTTAAGCAGGTCGCATAGTTCAGCGTCCCAACGCTTATCATGAATATTAAAAAGCATGGTACGGGAAGCATTGGAATAATCCGTTGCATGAACATCCCCGCCAGTAAGCTTCCAGATAAGCCAGGTATCTATGGTTCCAAACTTCAAATTCTGGTCTGGATTTATAGTCGCATGATTCAAAATCCACTGGGCTTTGGTAGCGCTAAAATAGGCATCGAGGGGCAACCCTGTTCTTTCTATTATTAGACCCCTATGTGGTTCCAGGCTCTCACAAATAGAGGCGGTCCGACGACATTGCCAGACGATGGCATTGTATACAGGGTTGCCTGTATCAGCATCCCAGATGACGGTGGTTTCCCTTTGATTGGTGATACCTATACCTTCAATCACTTCTGAATTGGCGGCACAAATTTCTCCAACACACTCAACCACGGTTTCCCAGATTTCTTCTGGATCGTGCTCAACCCAGCCACGTTGAGGGTAGAATTGCTGAAACTCATGATAGGTTTTAGCGAGAATCTGTCCTTCAGAACCTACCAATATGACGGTGGTACCTGTGGTGCCCTGATCTATAGAAAGAATCGCCATAATTAGATCCAATTATTTTTCAACAAAGATTAAAAGACCTCCACGGTTCCACTCAAATACTCACTAACCCATTGAACTCATGGAACTCACAAAACTCAGTAACTCAAACATGAGCATTCAACCAGTTGATGATATCGGCCTTTACCTGATCTTGTTCTGGCTCATTCAAAATTTCGTGATACAAACCTGCATATATTTTTAATGTTTTGTCGGTTGAACTCACATTGGCATAGAGCATTTCACTACCACTCTTGTCAGCAAGCTTATCAGAGTCGCCATGCATAATCAGGATGGGAAGATCAATGACGTGGGAACGTGCAGTAATTGTCTTGGTGGCATTAAGCAACTCAGAGCCGGTTCTGGCCAGGATGCCTCCGCGATAATTTAGGGGATCCTCATCGTAGGCTTTTACAACTTCCGGATCTTTCGAAATGTCAGTACTTTCCAATTTTATCACAGGTAGCTTGGGGAGAATAGCGCTGATTACACCAGAGATTTTTTGGAGGAAGGGTGAAATATCATCACTAACCTTAACTGAAGGTCCACTGAGAAGCACACCCTTTACATCAGGATTCCTTTCGATGGTGAAGAGCGTAACAATACCTCCACCCATGCTATGCCCGAACAGGAAAAGAGGTAGATCGGGATAACTGGCTTTGGTACGATTCAGCACTTCCTGAAGATCATTTAAATAGTCCTGAAAGGAATTGATGTAATTTCGTTTCCCTGAAGATTTTCCATGACCTCTCAAATCAAAGCCTACTACTGTATAACCGGCATCCACCAGGGATTGCGCGACATGCGCGTAGCGACCAGAATGTTCTGCCACCCCATGGGTAATCAGTACCACCCCTTTGGCTTCCTTGCAAGGCCAGGTTTGCTCAAAAATATCAAAATTATCTGCTGTTGTAAAAGTTACCTCAGATGGAATCGCTAACACAGTCATGATTTCCCCTTAATACCCCTTGGTATTGGTTAAGCCCAATTTTTAGTGCAATTAGATGGTACCGGAAAAGTAAACGGTACGGGAGGAAAAAATCAATTAAAAATATCTTGGAGGCTGTTCACCGTTAAATCATCCAGGGCTAAGCGCCGTATACCTCGGACGGCAGTTTTTGCACCTGAGAGGGTGGTAATAACTGGAATTTTATACCGGATGGCAGCTCGGCCAATAGAATACTCATCCTCACGTGCTATAGCGCCCATGGGGGTGTTGATGACCAACTGGATTTCTCCATTCTTAATGTGGTCAGCCACATGGGGTCGGCCTTCATTGACTTTATAAATAGCCTGGACGATCAAACCATTTTCTCTGAGAACCTCAGCCGTTCCCTGGGTAGCCATGATTTGGAATCCCATCTCTTGAAAATCACGGGCAATTTCGATGGTGTTTTGTTTATCATGATCATTGACTGAAATAAAAACTGATCCCTTGGTGGGTAAGTGATTTCCGGCACCAATTTCAGCTTTTGCGAAAGCGGCCCCCAATCTGGTATCCAGACCAATGACCTCCCCCGTGGATTTCATTTCAGGTGAAAGGAATACGTTTTGATGCGGGAATTTGTTGAAAGGGAATACAGGCTTTTTAACCGCTATGAGAGCGTGCTTTTCCCGGTGCAGATCGAGATCACTGAGCTTTTTCCCTGCAGCCAGCTGTGCGGCATATTTGGCCAGAGGAACATCAGTCACCTTACTTACAAAGGGAACGGTTCTGCTGGCTCTGGGATTCACCTCAAGAACGTATACGACCCCATCCTTCATGGCGAATTGGATGTTGATGAGTCCAATGGTTTTGAGCGTAAGGGCTAGATTTCGAGTGTATTTTTCAATGCGCTTGCGATGATTGGGGAGTAGTTGATAGGGGGGAATTACACAGGCTGAATCACCGGAATGTATTCCAGCCTCTTCGATATGTTGGAGAATCCCCCCGATATAAACGTCTTCGCCATCACAGATGGCATCAACATCAAATTCAAAAGCATCTTCCAGAAAGGCATCAATCAGGACGGGATGGTCACCACTGACCAGAGCTGCTTGAGCAACATATTTTTTGAGCGATTCTTCTGTGTAAACAATCTCCATTCCTCTACCACCCAGCACATAGGAGGGTCGCACCAGAACGGGATAACCAATTTCTGTGGCTACGAAAGAGGCTTCCTCAATGGTGAAGGCGGTTCCATATGCCGGAGCAGGAATTTTTAATTTGTCAAGGATGGCACCAAACTTTTTGCGATCTTCTGCCAGGTCTATTGCTGATGGATTGGTACCAATGATCTTCACGCCTGCTTCCTGGAGCCTGTTTGCAATATTCAGGGGTGTTTGACCGCCAAATTGCACCAGTACACCATCAGGTTTTTCCAAATCCACGATATTCATCACATTTTCGAAAGTCAGGGGTTCAAAATATAGGCGGTCCGAGATATCAAAATCGGTGGATACTGTCTCAGGATTACAATTCACCATAATGGTTTGATAACCCATTTCATTCAAACCAAAAACAGCCTGAACACAACAATAGTCAAATTCCAACCCCTGTCCAATACGGTTTGGACCACCACCCAGTATCATCACCTTTTTTCCAGTGAGAGGAGTGACTTCATTCTCGGTTTCATAAGTTGAATATACATATGAGGTCCTGGCAGGAAACTCAGCGGCACATGTATCAACTTCCTTAAAAGTCGGCAAAATCCCTTCAGCAACTCTGAAGGCTCTGATATCAGACTCTGTTTTATCCAGGCGCTGTGCTAATTGAACGTCTGAATAGCCACGTCGCTTATACTCCCGGATTGAATCGTGATCAAATTTTGGAACAGGATCCAAGGCCAGTTCTTGAATCTGGTACAGAAACCATGGATCGATTTGAGTGATCTTTTGGAGGGTGTCGAGTGCCACACCATCCTGGAAGGCTTTCCAGATTTTGACCAGGCGAAAAGCAGTAGCAAAACGCATCTTTTTGAGATCCAGCTCTCTACCTGCAACCTTTTTAGGTTCCAGACCTACCAACCCAACTTCCAAGGAGCGGAAAGCTTTTTGTAGACTCTCCTTAAAGGTTCGTCCAATGGCCATCACTTCACCTACCGATTGCATCTGAACACCGAGAATACCGTCAGCCGTAGGGAATTTTTCAAAATCGAAACGGGGTACTTTGGTAACGATATAATCAATACTGGGTTCAAAGGCTGCCAGGGTTTTACCCGTGATCTCATTAGGGAGCTCATCCAGGAGATATCCAACGGCTAATTTTGCAGCAATTTTAGCAATTGGAAACCCCGTCGCCTTGGAAGCCAATGCCGAGGATCGACTCACTCTGGGATTCATTTCGATGACAATCATACGGCCAGATACTGGATCAACTGCAAATTGTACGTTTGAACCGCCTGTCTCAACTCCGATGGCCCGCAGACACTCAATGGACCAGTTGCGCATCTTCTGATATTCTTTATCTGTCAGGGTCATGGCTGGGGCGACGGTGACTGAATCTCCAGTATGCACGCCCATGGGGTCAATATTTTCAATAGAGCAAATGATGATGGCATTATCGTTCTTATCCCGCACCACCTCCATCTCAAATTCTTTCCAACCCAACAAAGATTCTTCAATCAGCACTTCCCCAATGGGGCTTGCAGATAAACCCTTATCAACTAATTCACGAAACTCTTCATTGTTGTAGGCAGTTGCTCCACCAGTGCCACCCATGGTAAAGGAGGGACGAATGATGGCAGGGAAGCCGGTATTTTTTACCATCTCAATAGCAGATTCAATACTCCGGGCAAATCCACCCCTGGCAGTATCAATTCCAACGCTATCCATGACAGCTTTAAATTGTTCTCTGTCCTCAGCCTTGTTGATAGCTTCTACATCAGCACCAATGAGTTGAACCCCGTACTTCTTCAATACACCGAGTTTATCCAGTTTGATTGCCAGATCCAGAGCGGTTTGTCCACCCACTGTTGGCAGGATAGCATCAGGTCTCTCTTTTTCAATGATGGCGGTCACAATGCCCGGGGTCAGTGGCTCCAGGTAAGTTGCATCGGCCAATTCTCTATCGGTCATGATGGTAGCGGGATTGGAATTCACCAGAATAATTCGGTAGCCTTCTTCCCTCAATGCCCGGCATGCTTGCGTCCCTGAATAATCGAACTCACAGGCTTGTCCAATGACAATAGGACCTGCGCCCAGGATAAGGATAGATTTAATATCAGTTCTTTTTGGCATACTCGTCCATCATATGGATAAATTCTTTAAACAAATAGCGGGAGTCATGTGGTCCTGGACTGGCTTCTGGATGATACTGTACTGAGAAAGCCGGAATATTCTTGCAACGTATCCCTTCCAGAGTCTCATCATTTAGATTTATATGAGTTACCTCCAGGTGGTCTGGAAGACTCGATGGTTCCACAGCAAACCCATGATTCTGACTGGTGATTTCCACTTTGCCGCTTAGTTGATTCCTGACTGGATGATTACCCCCTCGATGGCCGAATTTCAATTTATAAGTGCTGGCACCCTGAGCCAGAGCCAGGATTTGGTGGCCCAGACATATTCCAAAGATTGGTTTTTTGTCCAGGAGTTCTTTAACTGTTTCAATGGCATAATTCACAGGTTCAGGATCGCCAGGACCATTGGAAAGAAAAATGCCATGGGGATTCAGAGCTAATATCTCATCAGCAGAAGTTGTGGCAGGGACAATAATTACTTCGCAGTCATTTTCAGCGAGTTGTCTAATAATGTTGAATTTGATGCCAAGATCCAGCGCGACCACACGATATGAAGGGTCAGGTTTTTCACTGGGCCAGGTCCAGGTTTCTTTACAACTCACTTCCTGAACCAGATCCTGCCCGGTCATGGCAGGGACAAGTTTCAATTTTTTCTTTAATGAAGCCAGATCCAGATCATCACTGCTGATGATCCCATTCATGGCGCCTTCATCACGAATAATGCGTGTCAATTGGCGTGTGTCTATGCCCTCGATACCAACTACTCCAGCCTCCGTCAAATAGTCATCAAGGCTTTGGACCGCGCGATAATTGGAATGGATGGGACTGGCTTCTCGTACGATCAACCCTCGGGCCTGAATTTTGTGACTTTCGGTATCCTCGGGATTGACCCCGTAATTACCAATGTGGGGAGCAGTCATGGTTATGATTTGACCGCAGTATGAGGGATCTGTGAGAATCTCTTGATAACCAGTCATGCTTGTATTAAAACAGACTTCACCACCGGAGGTACCGATAGCGCCCAAAGAATATCCTTTAAAGAGGTGTCCGTTTTCCAGAAGGAGGATGGCGGGCTTTTTCATTAAAGCTTAATCTCACTTTTTATCATCGATCTGCAACCCCAAAAATGAGCAAATCTGACTATTTTGTTAAATAATTAAAGAAGGATGTAGATGTGGCGAAAAAATTTGAAGGATTAAGGGTTTGAAATCATTTAGATGAGGGATGAACTTAAGTTAATATGAAAGCAATAATTCGTGATTAAGGAACCGATGAAAGTATATCTGGAAACCCAACGACTGATACTGAGAGAATTTACCGCATTGGATATTGATAATCTGGTTGATCTGGATTCTGATCCCCAGGTCACTCTTTATATCAATGGTGGCAAACCCACACCTCGTGACCATGTCACCGAGAAGATTTTGCCAAGAATAATGAAGTACTATAGGGATCTGGATAGACAGGGACTCTGGGCCGCCATTGAAATGGCCAGTGGTGCTTTTATGGGGTGGTTTCATCTCCGTCCCAACCGGGTAAATGCATCAGAAACTGAGTTGGGTTATCGCCTGAAACAAAAATACTGGGGTCGGGGTATTGCCACAGAAGGTTCATTGGCGCTGGTTAAAAAAGGCTTTGAGGAACTGGGACTTGATGTGATTATGGCTATTGCCGACCCAGACAATGGTGCCTCGCGGCGAGTAATGGAAAAGGTTGGTCTAGAATATGAGCAAGAAATGATGGAGCCAGACGGCTTCGTCGTCGTGAAATATCGGATTGATCGGGCTGATTACTTCAAGAAAAGGGATAGTTGAGAATATATAATGTCCATATTTACCAATAGAATTGAACGAGAATCCAGAACCGTCGAAGTAATGATCCAACTCTACTGCAAAAATCATCACGGTCTTTTAGTGAAAGATTGCTCGAATTGCTCTGAATTGCAAAATTACGCATTGGACAGACTCAATCGCTGCCCTTTTCATGAAGGCAAAACATCCTGTAAGAATTGTCCCATCCATTGCTACAAACCAGGGATCAAAGATGACATCAAACGGGTCATGAGGTATTCAGGTCCCAGAATGATGTTGCGGCATCCCATTTTAACCATGTTTCATTTCAGTGACAACCGACGCAAGGAACCCCTCAGCATACTCACCCAAACCCAAAAGACTGAGCTTAAGGATAGTATGGATTGCCAAGGTCCTATAGAGCCATAATTCTTAATTCTTAATTCTTAAATTTTAAATTGAAAATGTTAAATCAGATATGAGCCACCTATCTACTCCTGCAGCCACGATAGGCAGACCCAGGAGAGTAACAATTCCTCAATTTTAAATCTTAAATTATAAACATAAAATCTGAACTGAGCCACCCAGGAGAGTCGAACTCCTGACCTACGCATTACGAATGCGTTGCTCTACCAACTGAGCTAGGGTGGCGTTAAAAAAGCAAATTGTGTTTCATCCCTTCGAAAGCCTCCAGTCTACGTCTCACAACTTCGACTTGGCGGGCAGGGAGACACACACTGACTGCTCTACCAACTGCTTGTCCCGTCGTAGCCGGTAGGCGTAGACGGAAGCTAGGGACCCGCCAACAGCGGCGGGTGGGGTGGCAATAAAAAAGCGCGTGAATATAGATTTTGCGCCATTGCTTGGCAAGTAATGCTGATTTCAGATATATACTCCCTGATTCCGATATAAAGCCCAGTTAAAGAGTTTTGTCTGATACATTTGATCAAAAAAGTTTGTGGGTTCACGATATCTGATTATCAGCGATCTTTAGATGAACAGTTTCCTTTCTGTTAAGTAATATGTCTCATAA
>JADHUM010000051.1 GCA_016784545.1 Candidatus Neomarinimicrobiota bacterium | reverse complement strand
TAACGCTTTAGGCTTGAGCTGCTTCATAAGAAACAGTCAAAACAGTTCGGTTACCTTGTGTACGTGATATCAATTTTAGTTTCCCCCGAAATAAGTGTGAGTCCGCTCTAAGCCTTTGTTAGCAGGGTATTCTTATGGCAATTTCTCAAGATGATCACGTAGCCACACAATTAAATGTTCGAAATTAAATGCCTGATTATCAAACAAAGATTGAAAAAAAGAGAAGGCTTCCTCATCGTCACAATTGATAAAATATCCATTCATTCTCAAAAAAGTATCCGTTGTAAAAAAGGAGACACGCTTGTTGCCGTCAATGAAAGGATGATTTTGTGAAAGACTTTCCATCAACGCAGCAGCCTCTTCTTCAATGCTTGAGTAGTAGCCTGATGTGAGTCGACCGAGTGCAGACTCTAATGAAGCTAAATCTCTCAAACCAGCCTTGCCTCCGAACTCCTGGATCAGATATTTGTGAATTGTCAAAACTTCAGCGGTTGTTGGAATATTTCTCACTGCGCGAGCAACTGTCCTAAGCGGTGATTTTTCCTAACGCTCATCTTCAAATGCTTCAAGACCTCCGGTCGAAGCTCACTTGTGATCTCAGAATCTGTTCCAGAATCTGGTAACGAAAGTGGAAAAGGCAATCCCTTGTATTCTTCTATCAAGCTATAGTAGATGTTAATGGCTTCAGAATGATTCAATCCTAGTCGTCCAAGGATATGATTTACCTTCTCCTTTTTCTTGGGATCCATCATTGCTCTAACCGTTGTTGATTTACTCATATTTCACCTCTCATTTATTTTCGAGAGAATATAGCCATGTTACGGCCATGTTTCAGCAACTTTTATCGAAGTGCGAAATCCTTGTCAACTCCTGCTAACGCCTTAGGCTTGAGCTGCTTCCGTAGAAACAGTCAAAATAGTTATGAAACCTTGTGTTCTTCCAATCAACATTCAAAATCCCCCTAAGTGCCTGTGAGTCAGCTCTAAGCCTTTGTTATATTTTCCATATTTTCTCGTAAGCAAGTTTTGCCATTTGCTCCGCATGTGTGTTAACTGACTCTGGGGTCCATGCTGCCTGTTCTGCAATGAACTTTGGAACAGTGTATCCTTTGTCTTTGAGGAGTTTCTTCTTCTTTGGAAAGTCTTTGGTTGACAACTTACCATTCATCTCTTCATCCAATAATATCATATTTCCTAAACTACCAATAACTTCCACAGTCCATTCTTCATCACCATCAGCCTGCGCATGTAAGTGTTCCACTGTGAGCTCATCATAATCAGACGGGTATTTGTATTTGTGATGCTCAGAAAATGACCTGAGAATATACTGAACTAACTTTTTCTGCTTTGTATTTGAATTCGTAAAATTCACTTCCTTGAATGCAACAGTAAATTCGTCCAATGATGGTATCTTTGATCGCAATTTGCCAACTAGCACTTTAATTTCATCTGCAGCGGTTCCAGAGTCTTTTGCGTTAAATAGTTTCCGAGCAAAAGATGAATACATTGCTGAAATCCCTCCCGAAGATCGCGAGGAAGTAATTGCAGTAAAAATGAAATGAAACTTTTCAATTGCTCTTAACGTGTCTCTTAGCTTAGCATTTTTAATAATATCTGATCTATAAGCGCGAATTAATGAAAGAACTGCGGGTGTTGGTTGTGCTAATTTGAATAGCTGAAAAGCAGTTAGAGATTTAGTGATTGCGACTTCATTTTTCTTCCATTGATAAGTGACCTCGTGTAATGAGCGGTATAGATGTGAATCTTTTACTAGCCTGTTTAAATGCTTTTTTGCGGTTTGTTTTGTAATTTCCTTCTTCAGCTTTCGAAACAATTTCTTCTGTGGGATCGCTTCATATCTGGAAGCCCAATAATGATAGATAAATGTATCAGTCGAAATTTCAATCGAGGAGCTTCTGATTGTCTCCAAGATTTTTTCCCACTTTATTTTTGCATGGTCAACCTCACCTGTTGATTTAATGTGTTTTGAAAAATGATTCTTTACCAAATCAGTTAGTGCTAAATCTTTACCTCTCGTATTAAGTGTTTCAAAGATCAAGTATGCATCATCTTCATTATCAAGGGTGATAAAGATCAAGTTTAAGTTTGATACAGCTTCTCTTAGTTCAATTAGTTTGCTCTTTTTAGTTTTTAATTTCTTTTCTTCAGGAATGGTAGTGTCATTCTCAATAGATTCAATTGCAGACCCTATTAGTTTCTGAAATCTAACGTGAGCATTTTTTAGATTAAGCTCTTCTTTTAAAAATTGTCCATCAAACTCTGCATCCTCACCATATTTCTGTATCTGTTCTTGGAAATATGGAAACGAGGTTTCTGTCTTAAGCACATATTGTGCGATATTATTACGATCCTTCCTTTCTATCAGTTGATGAATTCCCTCCGCTAAATCTTTAAACCCTAATTCATCAAAGTAATCGCGCAATACACATAACATTATCGTGATAGTTGTGATACGCTGTTGCCCATCTACTAAGGCGTAATGTTGCTTCTTTTTTTTGTAGACCACCATTGATCCGATGAAATAATCATCAGATTGATTTGTAATAATGTCCTCCCAGAAATCACTAATGTTCTCATCTTCCCACGAATACGGGCGCTGGAATCTAGGAACATGAAAATATCTTGAGTTTAATAGACTATCAATATCAGTATCTTTTGATTCGATTTTCATTGGATTGTCCCTTTATTATAGATTGAGGATAAATATAACGCCTTAGGCTTGAGCTGCTTCCTGAGAAACAGTCAAAATAGTTATAAAACCTTGTGTACCGCGTATCAATATTCAAAATCCCCCTAAGTGACTGTGAGTCAGCTCTAAGCCTTTGTTAGGCAGGGGAAGGTTCCTCTGTGTTGATCTTTTAGAATCATACGGACGACATTCTACTTGCTTCCGACATTTAAAGCAACTGATGCAATAAATATGAATTCAATTAATTACTCTTATCTCCGCCTGGCGCGAGAATTCGTTGCACTTGATTAACAGCGTATTGGAAACCGGAGTCTGGATCGCTCAACAGCCGCTTTGTTTCGCTCGCATGCGAACGAACACGCGGATCTTTGCTCGCCACTGCCCTGCGAAGAACTGGCTCGATAACTTCCTCACCGAGAGCGACAAGAGCAATACTCAGGCTGCGTTGCACTTCCTGATTACCCCGACCAAT
Source organism: Candidatus Neomarinimicrobiota bacterium (assembly GCA_016784545.1). NCBI lineage: Bacteria > Pseudomonadati > Fidelibacterota > Fidelibacterota bacterium. The sequence goes on along the minus strand of JADHUM010000051.1, from coordinate 31,495 downwards.
CTGATCGGATAACTCTTCTGCCAAAGAATTCTCCCGCCCGGAAGGTACAAGGACGACGGCAGCACGCCACGCCGCCTGAGCAACAGTGTCGTCTGAGTCGCGCAGCAGAGCCCGGGTGATTGCTGGCCAGGCTCTTGCGTCCGTTGTCTTGGATAGGGTGTGTAGAGCTTGGCTTCGAGCTTGAATACCCTCCGAACGCAGTTCAGAGAGGAGCTTAGGGACAGTAACATCTGCGGGGCATTGTATCAGTGCCCAAGTGAGAATTTCGCGAACGTAAAAGTCCGGCTCGATGGCGCATCGAGCTATTAAAGTGTCGACAAATCCCTGTTCGGGATTGGAGCCGATTGCCAGTGCGGCTCTCAATCGCATTGACGGATTGTCAGAAGTCAAGGCAGCGATTATGCTCGATTCTAATGGTTTAACATCTAATTCATTCACTAGCAACATGTCCTTTTTCAAATGTCGGTCAATATCTTGGAGTGTATATCAAAAGACTAATTGATTGGTACGGAATAAAGCAACCACCATAATATCCATACTCTGCCTAACGTGCTCGGCTTGAGCTGCTTCCCGAGAAGTTATTGCTTTGTGAGTTAATTGTATCCCTCCACATCATTTTCAATTTGCACACCCTTCGAGTGAGTCCGCTCTAAGCCGTTGTTATACCGAAATGTATCTACATTAAATCACAATGTAGTGTGAGAATAAATGTGCTCCAAAGTGCGCGATTATCGCTGCCTCTAGCCCATATCTCCAAAACAAAAAACCAGCTACAATTCCAAAAAGTGAATTGAAGGTGATAACATATGCTATACTAGCTAATGATAGTGATTCCCCAGCGATTAGTGATGCAGCTGGTATGTGCCCAATTGCAAACAGAAAAGCGCTCAATAGGATACCAAGCACCACAATGGTTGTTTTTGGGTTCCCGTTTCTCTTTTGAAACAACAACCACAAAACCCACACAAAGAATGACATCACTCCCCATCTCAACAATATTTCTTCAGTAATTCCCCCGTACAAAAGTTTCACAAATAATGGAAATATTGGCAATACTTCAGAATTACTCAATTGACCAGGGATGATAAGGTTAGCGATTATAAGGACTATGCCTCCAACTAAGCCACCGACAACTCCAGGCAATATTTGGGGTTTTAATGCATCTTTTGTTGATCCACCTGTCGTGAATGCATGTATTGCTGGTGCTTCTAAGCCAATTTTGTCTGTCAGCTTAAATCCACCCCAAGAAGCAAGTGCTAGCAAAATGGAACTTTGGAGAGTTGACAATACCACAGCAAACTCAATGGAAATTGGAATTTCTTGATTCTGTAATAATGCTGGTACCACAAAAATATTAACTGCTAATACTCCAAACATCCCAATAATCCATATGTCCAGCAGTAGTTTATTTTTCTGAGTCATTTCATGTCTCTTTATTTTCGGTATAACGCTCTTGGCTTGAGCTGCTTCCCAAAACAGACTCGCTTTGTTCGATAACTGTATCCATCCACTTCATATCTGTCTTCCACTTCTCTGCGTGTGAGTCAGCTCTAAGCCATTGTTATACGGGTATTTTTTATCGCTTAAAGAACCATCTCACTTGCGATTCCTCCGAAAGACTTCCATCGGTCATAGACTCTCCACTGACAAAAGCTGCGTTCCATCCAGATCCTAGTGGAATATAGAATGCCCAACCTGTTTCCTTCCTAAGTTCAGAGTCGCTAATATTCTTCACCTTCAGCCAACTATCACCTATGCGCAAGCCTTCGTCAGTAACAAATTTCTGATCCGAACTTGATATATACTTAACATGACCTTCGGGAGAGATACCAAGCACGAACTCAATACTGTCCACTAAAAAAATATATTTCGCTAAAAAACTTCCGGACGCGGCCATAATATATTCTTGGTTTTCATCCAATGATTCTACTGTGTCACCAAGATTGGGTAAGGGTTCAGATTTCAATTTATCCAGATCATGATATGCAAGTGAGGCATTCGATAATTCACCTTGTATCAATTCAGAATATACCCAATATACTTTGTAAGTTTTCTCTGTCTTTGCCTCGATCGTGACCCGGCTAAAATCAATTACATGGCTCGCTGGTGAATCCAGATATGTCCGACTTACCTCGCCTCCATTGCTGAGCGTCAAATATTGATTGCCATAGAGTAAATTTGATGAGCGTTCATTTTTTACAATTATTGTCCCATATATCATATATGATTCTAATTCCTCGTTGAATTGATATGAGGTCAGTGTCGCATTGATCGAAATTTCATCCTCGTGAAAATTATATTCACCATCAATCTTTTCTCTGCCACACGATATGATCAACAGAACGCTAACGAGTATCAATGGTCTAAAATGCATAATTCAACCCCGTATAACGCTTTAGGCTTGAGCTGCTTCCCGAGAAAGCATCGCTTTGTGCGATAATTGTATCCATCCACATCATTTTCGTAAATCGCTCCGCTGCGAGTGAGTCAGCTCTAAGCCTTTGTTAGACACAAGCTTATGCCCATATAATGTTTCTACTAATTTGCCTGCTTTACTATTTCATCAAGGGGTTTGGAGTATACCCTACTCGCAATTTCTTCAATTTGACTTTTATCATCCACATGCACATGAAGCAAATAGACCAATGTAGAAGAGTTAAAATCCACAAAGAGATTCTTAGTATTAGAATTCAGGTATTTGCTATCGATTATCATGAAGCCGATGCTACAAGTGTCCACTATTTCCGAGACTGCACTGTATTGGACATCTGTTAACAGCAGTGTAGGATATAAGGCATGAATTAGAAGTGTATTTTGCTTTCTAATTCTACTCGCTTGCAACCTTACATTCTCATGTGAGCTGTCAGTCAAAACAGATTCAAAGCATGATTTGATTGAGTTCGTGTCTTTTTGTCCGAGATGGTAGTTTTCATGACCAAGCGACAAATGTTTGTCGAAGTATCTTGTAATGTCGTATCTGCTCCTTTCTCCAGCAAAAATGATAGAAAGAGTCAGAAGTGTCATTACGATTATTTTTGAATTAGTTCTCATATACAATGCTTTGTGTCTAACATCTATTAGACTGTTCTTGATAACGATTATTTGCCCTTGAGAAGGTCTGCATATGCTCATGATGCTCGTCTGGCCATTCCCTGAGCTCCACAGGCATCTGGGCAGTGTAATTATGAAGAGCTTTTATATTGTTCTGCATAAGACCCCGCTTATATCTTCATACTGAATCCTGTATCATCCAAACCAGAGCAGTCAATATGATCCAAGATAGTTAATATAATTCAAGACCGTTAATATGATCCATATTTGTGCATATATCATGCTAAAACTATCCATATTTATAAATTATAACTCATCCAACGGACTACGTACACCACCAGGTCCCCGATTCAAAACATGTGTGTAAATCATGGTGGTCTTTAAATCTTTGTGACCCAACAATACCTGAACCGTACGAATATCATAACCCCCCTCCAGTAAATGTGTGGCAAATGAATGCCTGAAAGTATGACAACTGATCCGCTTGGTCAAGCTACTTCTATCCACAGCACGCCGGATAGCTCGCTGCAATACCGTCGCATGAATATGATGACGACCATGTTTGCCAGTCCCACGATCAAACCATCGCCGCTTCTGCGGGAAGACCCATTGCCAACGCCACTCCCGCGAGGCTCCAACATATTTCCGATCTAATGCCCCTGGTAGTGGAACTTCACCAAAACCTTTTGACAAATCTGAGCGGTGGACCCGCTTAACCTCTTCAATATGTTCCTGGAGCCGAATTTTAAGTGAACCGGGAAGCATCACCTCCCGATCCCTTGCTCCCTTACCATTTCTCACTAAAATCTGATTCCTTTCGAAGTCCAAATCACAGATTCTTAATGCAAGACTCTCATTCAATCGAAGTCCACTGCCATAAATGAGCTCCACCATGAGTCTATCCCTACCCTGCAATTGCATCAAAACCAGTTTCACCTCATGCTTTGTCATTACCACTGGAATCCTTACTGGTTTTTTAGCTCTAATCAATTCACCCAGGTCACCTACATCACGCCCAATAATATTCCTGTAAAGAAATAACAAGGCTGCCAATGCTTGATTCTGTGTGGAAGCACTCACCCGACCTTTTACCGCTAAATGAGATAAGAATGCATTGATCTCCCTTTCCGCCATGTCCTCAGGATGCCTCATGTCGTGGAATTGAATATATCTGACAACCCACCGACTGTAGGTCTTTTCAGTCCTTGCACTGTAATGACGACCCCTGAGCGCTTGGCGGTATCGAGACATGAGCGATTTCTCAGAATGCCTGTGCTCACTATTCGAAGCATATTTTCTATCACTTAATTTCTTTTCAGCCTCCTGCATATACAGTGGAATCTTCGACATAACCTGCCCTCCTTATATATCTTTTGTAAACCGGGTGATGTTTGAAATGGATCAAAGGATTTTTCGAGAGATTTTAAGCACTTTAATGGGAAGTGATACAGACTAGCGCTGACAATTCAGTGCAGCAATCCACCATGCAAATAAAAATGCATGTCCTGTAATCCTGATGATGGTGGAGATTGGTTAACGGCTAAAATCTAGCCAATTACTCTAAATATTCAAGGAGGTTATTGGCGAAAATTAATCTACTTCCAAAGGGTGCTTCCTCAGGAATTTCCTAAACCAAAGTAAGGGTAACCCCTATAAGGAATGTCATCATTTATTATAATTTGTGATCTAACAATCAGACTTGGGAGGGAAGATCATGAATAAGAAGAATAACCCAAGGGGACAACAACATTACCATACAGAACTCACAATTACGGGTTTGCTGCTAAGCGGCGTGGCACTTCTGTTCACCGATATCCCATTCAACATCATTGTTCAAAAGCCCATTCATCTCATAGGAGATGCTGTCGTGGCAGTCAAACAGACCTTTATTTCAATGCTCTTTGATCCGCTGGTTCAAATGGAGTTTTCTGACCTGATTGGCATCCTTCTCATCACCATTTCATTGGGGCTCATGATAGCACAGATTCGGAATAGAATCATCTCAACCAGCTATGAATCCCATACCTGTCCTCTCTGCCACACCAAACTTCACCGAATCCACCGAAACAGGTGGCAGCTTTGGGTGAGCAAAGCCCTGTATCTGAGTTCTGGATTTTACCACTGTGAGACTTGTGATCACTCCACACTACGCTTTTACCAGAAGACGCCACATCTCCATCGAGGGTAAAGAAGTCGCCAAGCTACCTTAGATCAAGACAAGCAGGTCACACCCCCTTGTGATGAATTACTTAATATTGAAGATGACTACTGCCAGACATTCGCATCAGTAGAAAAGTTACCATAACAAATGTGAAACTAGTCCTTAACAGTTGCTCGCTGTTCTCTCAGACTCAGACATCTCTCATGATGATCGATTATTGAATCAACAAGCTCTTCACCCATATGATCTACATGATGAAATCTCTCAGAAATCGGCTTTGATCGATATTTTGCAAGAGGACACTCAGGAAGTGCTGAATATAAGGGACATTCAATCATTAAGGCTTTTAACCAGATCACTTTGTTTTCTAATGAAAGATCATGTAACATACCCCCTCCTTTTGATCTATATCTTAGAGCATCAAAATCCAATCCAGGATGCTGGAAATCATGCTTGAGTGGAAAACATTTAGCCATCCCTCGAAGTGAGGTACTTCGTGCGATTTACGATTCCTGAGTATGCCAACTCAAGATTCTTGGCCAGGTGCTTTTTGTTATAGCTATTCAATTTGTAGTGGTATTTGAGCATATCTTTCTCAAAACAATCATTGATTTCAACCCAGGTTTTATCCCGGTGCAGCCTGGCATATTGTTGTAAACCTTCCACATAATTATCCGCTGGAATATCTACATCGCTCTTCCGAAAATTTGGAAAGGTAATTCCTCGACTCCGGAGTCTTTCTGTGGCCGAATAAAATGAAGAAGCTGGAAAATCCAGAGCTTCTAGTGTTTTATTGCCCACTCCAGTATTCAGATAATGATACAGGAATAAATTATAATGGAACAAGTCCTTGATTTTTACCCAATTCAAATCCTTTGAAAATGCAAATAAATCTTCATTAGCTGATTCAGCCACCTCCCCAGGGAAATGCTCCTCCAAAAAGATAACGTACTCGTTAATGACTTTTCGTCGCGCTGCATTGATTGGAATACCCCGCTTCGCTAAAGCCATAACGGAGCCAAAGGCCTGCTGATAATAGAAATACGCCTTGGTGATATCAGCAACTTCTCGGTGATAAATTTTCCCAAGGAGAAGGCAGGCCCCGGCCAACTCTGAGGCAATTGAAAATTGCTGACTCACTTCCATGCTGGCCTTGGCAGCTTCCAGAGCTTTATCAGCATCTCCAACAATATGGTACAGTTCCGCTAACTTTGATTGAATCTTGGCGGTAAAATGCGCATTCTTCACCTTCTTGAGTAAGCCCTGGAAATACCCTATTGCCTCGGTACTGCGATTTTGATTCACCAGAAGAATTCCCCGGATATAATCAATGCTCCGGTGAAGATACTGATAGCCATGGAGAGCCGCCATTTCATGGGCCTGGTCCAAATGGCTAACCGCATCAGCCATATTCTCATTTTTAACCAGTTGAAGCGCCAATACATAGTGGGCTTGAGATTCCATGACGGTCATCTCATATTTATTGAAATAGGCAATACACTGTAACCACTTCTTAAGATTGAATTTTTTATTTAGAGCCGCATTTAAGGCGAGATGCTCATAGGCGATCATCTGTTTCATCTTATTTGATGAGGTAGTACTGCGAGCGTTTTCCAAATACCTGAAGGCAGCATTTGTATCACCCAGTTGTGCAAAATAGCTTGCATATTCATAGTAAAAATAGGTGAGGGCTCCCTCCTGCTGGGATCCCTGATTGAGGACACTGATCTTCCCTGCAACCTGCTCATAAAGCTCCGCAGCAAATGTATAATTGCCCTCCAGGGTGGCAATTTTTGCATAGGTTATTTTTTGTAGAGCTTCCAACATGCGATTCCGGCGATCAGATATTTTGCCCTGATCCAACATCAAGGCGACCTTCTCTTCACTCAAAAATCCAATCTCTCCGAGCAGGGCATAACATGCTGATGCGTGGAATTTTTCCACGGTGTCAGCTGCTTCGCTGGTCCGGTTTAATTCATTACTTAGAAGAATTTTGCGCTGTGCCATGTTTCCTCCATCTCATCCATACAACACTGTCTGAGGCTGCCACTTGAATTGCCGTACCTGATTTACACACCTCCAATGTTTTACTTTGTGGGTATTAAAGATAATTTATCAATCCACACTTAACAAACTTATTGCTGAATTTCAGTCATAATAAGTAAAATAGAATGTCATTTTCCCATATTTATATAAATTTCTTTATATTTAATAAAGAATTTTACTGCCCCATTCTGTCATTAAACACACAGTTTCAGACTGATGCTTTGGTAAATAACTGAAATGATGGTGGTGAATGCATTAAGTTCCATTAGAATGGCGGTGATCCTTCCCCTTTTTCCACGCTGCTTTCCATTTATATTTCCAGCCATACATATTATTGATTTAAGCAACATGAAATAAATTACGGAACCAATTATGTCAGAGAATATGCTCACCGAAATTCAGGAATTAGAAACCGTTTTCAGTACCGATGAAGGAACCGTAAAAGCTGTCGATAAGGTTTCTTTCAGCCTTGAAAAAGGTCGCACTGTCGGTGTGGTTGGTGAATCTGGCTCTGGAAAATCAGTTACCTCCCTCTCCCTCATGAGACTGATACCCAATCCTCCTGGTAGAATTGTCGGTGGTCGGCTCATGTATCATTCCAGATCCAAGGGTCTCGTAGACCTGGCGGAAGTCCCTGAGAACGAGATGCGTGAATTCCGGGGAAATGAAATAGCCATGATTTTCCAGGAACCCATGACCTCCCTGAACCCTGTATTTACCTGTGGCAACCAGGTCATGGAAGCCCTCATCCTCCATCAGAAGATGAGTAAAGCTGAGGCAAGAGCCAGAACCCTTGAATTGTTTAAAGAGGTTGAACTTCCCCGTCCGGAAAAAATCATAGATTCTTATCCCCACCAGATTTCCGGAGGCCAGAAGCAGCGCGTCATGATCGCCATGGCCATGTCCTGCAACCCGCAAATCCTAATTGCAGATGAGCCTACCACTGCCCTGGATGTGACGGTTCAGGATACCATCCTGGATCTCATGCGCAGACTCAGGGATAGTCATGATATGGGTATCATTTTCATTACCCATGATCTGGGTGTTATTGCCGAGATCGCAGATCATGTGGTCGTCATGTATAAGGGCAAGATTGTTGAGCAAGGTTCCGTCTGGGAAATATTTTCAGATCCCCAACACCCCTATACCAAAGGATTGCTTGCCTGTCGTCCTCCACTGGATCATCGCCTGAAACTCCTCCCCACCATGGCCGACTTTATGTCGGAGAGCGATGAAGGGGAAATGCTTGAAATCAAAAAGTCAGTTGATGAGACCATCAATGACCTGATAATTACACCTGAGGAAACTGCTGAGCGTCATAAAAAGCTTTATGCACAGGAGCCCATCCTGACCATTAACAACCTGAAAACTTACTTTCCCATTCGTGAAGGTTTGTTCAGTAAGGTGGTAGATCATGTCAAGGCAGTAGATGATGTGAGTTTCGATGTCTATCCCGGTGAAACCCTGGGTCTCGTTGGAGAATCAGGTTGTGGAAAAACCACGCTGGGCCGCACCATTCTTCGACTCATTGAGCCAACAGCCGGGAACATCATATTTCATGGGAAGGATATAACCAATATCTCTGGAGATGAGCTGCGCGCGGTTCGGAGAAAGATTCAGATCATTTTTCAGGATCCCTACTCTTCACTTAATCCAAGAATAACCATTGGGTCAGCCATCATAGAGCCCATGCAAGTTCACCAACTACATGGTGATGATCAAAACAGGCGTCAGAAGGTCCAGGAATTGTTGGAACGAGTCAAATTGGACCCCGGTCATTATAACCGCTACCCTCATGAATTTTCCGGGGGTCAAAGACAACGAATATGTATTGCCCGTGCCCTGGCTGTCCAACCTGAATTTGTGATTTGTGATGAATCTGTCTCCGCCCTGGATGTTTCGGTCCAGGCCCAAGTGTTAAATCTGCTCAATGAATTGAGGGACGAATTTGGTCTAACCTATATCTTCATCTCTCATGACCTTTCCGTTGTGAAATTCATGTCAGACAGAATGGTGGTGATGAACGAAGGGAAGGTGGAAGAAATGGGTGATGCTGATAGCGTCTACCAGAACCCCCAGACTGATTACACAAAACGACTCATTGCGGCCATCCCCCGTGGAGATCTTAATGACATTAAAAAATCCTACCTATCCAGAAAAACTGAATAGATAGGATTCATTATCTGACCCTTTCAGACAACCGCCTGAAAGGTTAGTGCTATTTATTCCCAGCTTTTTTAAGCTGCTTGTCTACCTCATCGATAACCTTGTCAATGGCTTCACGTTGAAGATCCTGAGTTGCATCATCAAGTTTATCCATGGCTGGATTCAACTTACCCTTGATCGCTTTCATGGGATCATCCTCAGTGACATAAATAAAAACCCCGTAGGCCAGTACAACGAACAGCAAAATCATGAATAGTTTAAACACCTTTTTCAGCAAAAATATCATCAACCCGACAACCACAATAACTGCGATTCCCATGTAGAGCTTATTGCTCATCAGCAGATCTAATATATCCTGCATCTTATGGCTTCCTTTTATTTGAAGAGGTCATCAGACGTCCCCCGTTGTACAACTTCTGATGATGACACTCACATTTATAATTCGTATTCATGCGATGTTAACATTGACCTATTCAAATCAAAATGAAAACTAATTCGATTGCTGTGGTTCTGACATCACCTATGCTTTTTTCAAGCGCATGGGTTTGAGTTCCATTTTACACTCAGCACATCTTCCTGAAGAATCCTGACGAACATGGCTATGAATCAGCATTGGGCATCCATAATACTCCATTTTATCCTCGGTGGTGATAACACCAGGAACCAGGGTCATATTGCACTCGCTGCAGGTACCTGGTTCAGAACTATGGATATGCTTATGCGATTCCATGGGACAGGTATAGTAAATTAATTTTTCTCCATCAGCAGGTGCTACGGTTTTTTCCATGGCGGCATGGTTATCATGCTGCATTGCCGGTGCTGCCTTTTCCTCACCGCAACCAACCACAAATACTGCCACAAAAACGGTCATCCATAAATACTTCATATCTTTACCTCTCTTCGTTTTTCGTTCATCATTCATCATTTATCATTTATCATTACATACCGATACAATCAATACTATCCAGCATCATATGTACAAGTAATCCCACTGAAATCACCCGGGTTTTTTTCGGGATCAATAATAGCACGTAGACCCCAATGGCCCAAATAGAATGCAGGGGATGAAAGCCGATACTGCACCTGCCGGGATCATATATTGGATTGGCCAACAAATGATCCAGATCCACTGCAATGGTTGCAGACATCATCAACCAGTAGTATCCCCAGCTCTTTTCTGGACGCATGTATTTACTCATCCAGGGAGCAATAGCTGCCGGAACCAGAAAATGAGCGACTATGTGAAGCAAACCGCGCATCAGCTAGAAAACAAACTCCCTAGAAACCCCTTTTTCTCCGCGCTTTGTTCAGGATTAAACCCTGAATTTCTGATTATTTCAGCACTTTCCTCAGTAGAGAGATCTCCACCTACGGTTACTTGTTTTTTTGAAAGTTGAATATCAATGGATTCAACCCGTGCATCAGCCTCTAATCCCTTTTGGATTGTTGCTACACAACCATTGCAATTCATATCGCTTACTTTAAAGACATGTTTTTCCATATTGGATACTCCCTTTATTATTCATTTCTCAATATGACCTTGACATCATAAAATTCACTATTTATTTATCGTTTCATTAGAAGACGTCGTTCAGCTACCAGAACATATATTAAGGGCACCATATAGGTGTTGATGGTTGCGAAAAGCATCCCTCCAAAGGAAGGAATGGCCATGGGAACCATAACATCCGCCCCTCTGCCAGTTGAAGTGAGGACTGGAATTAAGGCCAGCAATGTGGTCGCCGTGGTCAGCATAGCGGGCCGAATGCGTCTCTTCCCGGCCAAAATGGCAGCTGCCTGAATCTCCTGGCGTGTCGTTGGTTTGAGCTCCTTAAACTGTTGATCGAGGTAGGTCGAAATCAAAACGCCATCATCTGTGGCAATGCCAAAAAGTGCCAGAAACCCCACCCAGACAGCTACACTCAAATTGATCTCATGGATTTGAAATATTTCTCTAAAATTCAGGCCTAAAAGTGAAAAATTTAAAAACCAGGGTTGCCCGTATAACCAGATCAGTGTAAAACCTCCTGCCCATGCGACAAAAATTCCTGAGAATACGATAAGCGTTGTGGAGGTCCGTTTGAACTGCATGTACAGAATTACAAAGATCGACATAAGAGCAAGTGGCAACACAATCCGCATTCTCTTGGTCGCTCGAACCTGGTTTTTGTAAGAGCCGGTAAAATCAAAGCTCACCCCATTGGGAACTTTGAGCTCACCTGATTCAATCTTACTGTCCAAATATGCTCGAGCCTGCTTAACTACATCTACCTCAGCATAGCCATCGACCTTGTCAAAAAGGACATATGAGAGTAGAAAAGTATTCTCGCTTTTGATGACTTGGGGACCACGGGTAAATCGAACGCTAGCCAACTGTCCCAATGGAATTTGTGCTCCAGACGAGGTGGGTACGAGAATGGATTCGAAACTCTCATCATTATCTCTGAATTCTCGCATGTATCTAACACGGATGGGATATCGTTCACGACCCTCAATGGTCATGCCGACTTGCTTCCCACCAATGGCGACAGCTATAACTTCCTGGACATCACGGATAGATAATCCGTAACGGGCAATGGCCTTCCTATCGATGTCGATTTCCAGATAGGGTTTACCCACGATACGATCAGCAAAAACAGCACTCGCTTTTACAGAAGGGATTTCTTTCAGATTACGTTCAAGTTCAAGCCCAAATGCTTCCATGCTCTCTATATCTGAACCATGTACCCGGATACCCATGGGCGCTCGCATACCACTTTGCAGCATGACAATACGGGCTGCAATAGGCTGCAATTTTGGGGCAGAAGTGGTTCCCGGCAATTGGGCCACCTTGACCAGTTCATCCCAAATATCCTGATTATTCCTGATATGATCACGCCATTGTCTGAATGGTTTTCCACGATTATCCAAAATCAATTGGTCATTCGAATCTCTAACAAAATTGTCATCACCATCAACTTCAAATTTAAGCGTATTCCCAGATTCATCCTGTTTATACTCAGACTTGTAGGTAATCACCGATTCAATCATTGAAAGGGGTGCCGGATCAAGGGCTGTTTCCGCCCGACCTATCTTCCCAACAACATTCTCCACCTCGGGGATTGAGTATAGAGCCCTGTCCAGAGTTGAGAGGACATCAAGTGACTCCTCCATTCCTGCGTGAGGCATGGTGGTGGGCATATACAAAAACGAGCCTTCATCCAGATCTGGCATGAACTCTCGACCTAATCCTGGAAATACATGTACCATTTTTTGGTAGGGTCGACTCTGTTTGATCACATCAGGTGACCAGCCAAAAATCGAGTCAAAACCCAGCCACGCATTCAGTCCGAATATCAAGAGAATTGAAGGTATGAGTAGTGCAATACCACGGTTTTCCAACATCCACAAAAGGATTTTTGGATATAGGTCAGTAAAGGTCTTAATAAACCCCAAAATGAAGCCAACCAAAACGGCTACCAGCAGAAAGTTCGCTATCACACCATACTCATATCCCAGAGGTACCCAGGTGAGTGAAAGCAATATGATCACATTAAAAACAAGCAAGTAGTTCAATGTTTTTGAGTGATACAACCAGGGATAATTTTTCAACAGGGGTTTGAGCAACTGGAGGAGGGCAATACTGCCAAGAATTATGCCGATGATAATATTGAATGAAACGGCTACCCCAATTGAGAGTGCGAACAGAAGGGTCAGTGACAATTTCCTGGTCCACTCACCATACGTTTTCTTTGAGAAAATAAAACTGGCAATCACAGGTAAAACCAGAATAGCCAGAACAACTGATGAGATCAGTGCAAAGGTCTTGGTATAAGCCAGAGGTTTGAACAGCTTGCCTTCAGCACCTTCCATGGTAAACACAGGGAGAAAGCTGATAACCGTGGTAGAAACGGCCGTCAAAATTGCCGGTCCAACTTCTCTGGCACCACTAAGAATCCCCTGGATAACATTTGGAGACTTTTGGTCATCGTCAATTTTTTTGAGAATATTCTCAGTCATAATGATGCCCATATCCACAATGGTTCCAATAGCAATCGCTATCCCGGACAGGGCCACAATATTGGCATCAACATGAAACAATTTCATTCCCACAAAAGTGATCAGGACGGCTGCGGGCATCATCATGCTGATGAGGATTGAAGCTCTGAGATGCATGAGCAGCACGAGAATGACAATCAGTGTGATGATTATTTCTTCACGCAAGGCATGATTCAAGGTTCCCAGGGTCTCATAAATCAGACCAGACCTATCATAAAAGGGGACGATCTCAAGCTGGGAGACACGACCATCCGTTAAGGTTTTTGATGGCAATCCTGGCGATATTTCTTTGATCTTGGCCTTGACCGCGTTGATAGTAGCCAGTGGATTTTCGCCATAACGGGTTACAACCACGCCACCAACAACCTCAGAACCCTGTTTATCCAGGGCACCGCGTCGTAAGGCTGGACCAAAACTGACGTGCGCCACATCGGCGATAGTGATGGGAGCATTATCAATGACCTTCAATACAGTTACTTCTAAATCCTCCAGGCCTTTGATGAAACCCAGACCACGAATCATATATTCGACTCGATTGACTTCTACCGTGCGAGCGCCAATCTCATTATTCGCATCCCTCACAGCCTTGAAAACCTGCATGAGTGAAATGCCATAATGGCGCAAAGCCTGGGGGTTGACATCAATCTGATATTCTTTAACAAAACCACCCACAGAGGCAACCTCAGCAACACCCCGGGCAGTAGATAGTCCATATTTTACGTAATAATCCTGGATTGAGCGTAATTCATGAAGATCCCAGCCTCCAGTAGGCTGTCCATCCTCATCACGGCCCTCCAGCGTATACCAGAATACTTGACCCAGTGCAGTTGCATCGGGTCCCAGGGTCGGTTTAACTTCATCAGGTAAGGTCCCTGATGGAAGCGCGTTCAGTTTCTCCAGGATGCGACTTCTTGACCAATAGAAATCCACATCTTCGTTAAAGATCACATAGACTGTTGAAAATCCAAACATGGAGAATGAACGGACGGTTTTGACCCCTGGTGTGCCCAGTAATGCCACGGTCAAGGGATAGGTTATCTGATCCTCAATATCCTGAGGAGAGCGTCCAGCCCACTTTGAGAAAACGATTTGCTGGTTTTCACCAATATCAGGGATGGCGTCCACTGGTACAGGTGACCTATCTATTCCAGGAATATCCCAGTCAAATGGAGCTGCCAGGAGTCCCCATATCATTATTGAAACAAACAGGATGAGGGTTATGAGCCTATTTTCCAGAGGCAATCCGATGAGGCGATCGAGAAAGTTTAGTTTAGCCATGTTGATGACCTACTGGTGCAGTTGAGGGCGCGCCATCGCCACTCATCATGCTTTTCTTCCCTGCGATTTGCATGGCACTATCTATTTTAAAATTGCCATTCGAAACCACCAGCTCATCAACTGCCAATCCGTCTATCACGATATACTCTGAACCTACTCGAGGTCCTAAAACAACCTCTCTCAGGGCAAACTGACTAGATTCACTCTCGCTGATCTGCACATAAACCAGTGCCCGGCGACCTGTCTTCAATACTGAACTTGCCGGGATGAGCAAGGCGTGGGTTGCAAATGTCTGGGTCCCGCCAATTTCTTGCAGGGGTACCAGATCCATTCCGCAGATAGAACAATCCCCAGGATGATCTTCAACCACTTCAGGATGCATGGGGCAGGCCCATTTTTCACTCAGATCAGGGGTAACTACCTGGCCACTCCCGTTAAGCATCACTGAAATGGATGCTTCTGCCAACATTCCAGGCTTTAACACTCCCTGCTTATTGTCCAGAACTGCCCGTACAGTCACACTCTGTTTCTCAGGATTTACCAGAGGATCAATATATGAGATATGAGCACTAAATGTCTGGCCAGGTAATCCTGCAACTGAAAACGAAAGCTCCTGACCATAGGTCAACCAGGGTAGATCCTTCTCATAAGCTTCAAGGATCAACCATACTTTTGATAAGTCGGCAATTGAATAGATCTGCTCCCCAGTTTTGACATACTTACCCTCCATGGCATTTTTATGAATGACAATCCCGGTGATGGGACTGTTTATTTGAAGAACTGATCGAGCTTTGCCAGTTGAGGTGATGGTATTTATCTGATTCATGCTCAGTCCAAGGAGTTTGGTCTTTTCAACGACGGCTTCATAGGTCGCCAGCGAAGATTTTTGACTGGCAGGACTTTGATCTGCTCGTTTCACCCGATTATATGCCTGAAGTAATTCACTTTGGGTCGAATAGAGTTCAGGGCTATAGATTTCCAGTAAATGATCACCCCTATTTACTCGAATTCCCGTGTAATCAACATAGAGGTGTTCCAGTCTACCGGGAAACCAGGCGGCAATATTTTTTACCCGGGTTTCATCATAATCAATCTTACCTGAAAGGTAGATTTGACTGTGGGCCATAGCATGACGGGCTGGTGTCGTTGAAATTTGAGCTAATTTAACAGCAGCAGCAGATAAACTGATCTCTGTCGAAGCATCGCTTTCGCCTTCATTTGCCAAGGGGATCAGGTCCATAAAACAAATTGGACATTGTCCCGGCTCATCCAGTTTTACCTGGGGATGCATGGAGCAGGTCCAGGTGGTTTCTCCCTGGTGACTGGAATGACTGTTCGCAGGACCCTGATCTACAACTAAGGGGATTAAGTCCATAAAACAGATGGGGCATTGACCTGGCTCATCCAGCTTAACCTGGGGATCCATGGAGCAGGTCCAGGTCGTTGCAGCGGGTTGGTCCTCATGGGTGGTACTCATACTCGTATTGCCGGTTGAAAACAGACCCCCCCCCAACATGATTCCCACGAGGAGCGTTAAAATGGTTCTCATCCAGGTTTTAGATACGAGTGGTTTCATGATATTCAGATATTTGGATACTAATTCATTCATATTAATTGCCTTTCAAATAGCTGAGATCAGCTAGATGTAATTGTGCAGAATATTGTACATTTGATAGTGCCAGTTGTAAATCCAGGACACGCTGGCGGGCCATGGTATATATGAAAACATCAGAACTCTGGCCGATATATTCCTGCTGCATGACCTGTTCAATTTCGATGGCTTTGGGTATCAACTGATCCTGATACAGGTGGATCAATCTCACATCTTCATCAAGCATGGATCTGGAAGTCTCATTTTCCCGGGCAAGTCGTGAGCTTTCCGCATCCAACAGCGCTCGAGCCTTCTTTTCGCGCCACGCAGAGGACTTCACTTCGGCTTTTTTTGATTTCCAATTCCAGAGAGGCAAAGCAATTCCGGCACTCACCATAAGAGCATCTTTTCCAGTTCCCGCGATTGCGACACCCCCATTGGTTTTCATATCAGTGAGTATATAGTCCAAGCCAATTTTTAAATCTGGAATATAGGAAGCTTTAGCACCAGCCTTCCTCGCCTGAGCTTCATGAAGCATGGCATCAAGGCGTTGAAGCCGGGGATGATCTTTTGAAACTGCTCCCGAAGAGAAGTCGCTGATAGATGTGTCCCCTTGAGGTGCGAGAAGATTTTCTGGAACCGGGGCGTCCAGCTCCAGAATTGAGCCCAGCTTAACTCTGAGCCGGTAATACTGACTTTCCACATCATGAAGATCATTTTCCAGTCGGAGAGTTTGGATCTGAACTTCCACCAGTTTCTTATGAGAGATAGAGGCACTCTGGTACTGAACACTGAGAACTTCCTCTAAATCCCTTGAAAGGGCTAATTTGGCACTAATAATGGAAGTAATGGACTGGATATGATCCACTTCAACCCACAGATTGTTTATTTCGCGAACCAGGGAAAGCCTCGCTGCCTCCAGTGCCTGGTAGCTCTGCATGGCCTGATATTTCCTGGTTTCACGAGCTGCTCGAGTTTTTGAGAACCAGGGAATGGTTTGCCCCAGTGATATTTTAGCCGATTGTGGACCCTGAGCTGTCTCTACTGGTTCAATAAAATAGCCGACCCCTAGAATTGGATCGGGTAGAGTTGAGATGGTATTCTCAGCTTCTTGACTGGTTCTCCACTCTGCGTATTGAGCCCGTATCCCAGAATTTCTCGAAAGGGATAATTCAATGAGTTCATCCAGGGTATTCACCTGTGCCGGCAAATCCATTAGAGGCTGACTCAACTGGCTGATCCAACTGTCCGACTCAGGATTAACATTTTTTTCGGAACTCACCAGGGGTGAGGATAACAGGAGCTGGAGGAAAAATATGATTCCCCAGCTTTTACCCAATAAAACTTTATTCTTTCTATACACTTCACCATCTCCAAAACAGGATTTTTGATAACATATACGTCAAGCCAATTGGCCTGATGTTTCATCCTAGCTTATAGAGTGGTCTAAATGAGAAGCGGGGTTTGGTCTGGCGGAGGAGCTTCCTGGAAAAGATCCAGATTTGTGGAGATGAACCGAAACTGCTCCTGAATAGTCTCACTGTGCAGCGGGGGAGCTAAAGCGATATCCAGATCGATGTGGGATTCTACTTTTATCAGTGGTGCTGAAATTAAGGGTATGAAGAGGGTCACATTACATGACGTCATGGCCATATCGCATCCTGTGTCAACCTGAGTCTCACAACAGCTTACGGCCTCTACACAACAGGCAGCCTGACAGTTGGTATGGGTTGGCAAAAATGGAACAGCCTGCATCATTCCGATGAGAATGAGTGTAAAAAGGGCAATATATTTCCAGGTCTTCTTCACAGGTAGTTAATATGACTCGAGTTAGAATAGTTCCAAATTATTTCTTAAAAGCAAATAATGCCGGTATCAGCTCATCTGTGGATAGATTTTTTTAACCGCTGAGGGCGCAAAGAGCGCAAAATATGTAAGTTTTTTGTGGGTTCCCATTTCGTTTTCCCCGCTTCTCAGGGTAGGGATAGGATATCAATAACTCAATAACTCAATAACTCAATAACTCATAAACTCATAAACTCATAAACTCTACAAGATCAACCAATCATAGACATTTGAACCGGTTTCACTGCCCCCGCCACCCATCCACTCGCTACCAATGGCTTGGACTGGACGAAAATCCCCTATGCCTGCTCCTCCATGATCATCCTGACACCCCACGGCAATTTGAAAAGTGGCCGTATTAAGGGGCTTTGGGAATAGGTCTTTGGGTAAGGTGAATGTGATACGCTCGGTTTCCGCATCACCTATGGCCCCGGCGATGGATCTGGGCATGTACTCTGCTTGAGGTTTGTGATGGTCATCGACGACCAGGACACCTCCGCTGATATACATGATTTGATCAGCCCGAAAATTGGCCTGAAAGGGTGATTGAGAATTCTTTCCCACCTCTTTTGTGCCAGTTGCTGAATTATAGCTGATACCAAGGGCACAATAGGTTAATTGGTAGCCATACTCTGGGTGCCAACCCGGATCAACCAGATTCGAGCATGTGAGTTCAAACTCATAATGATCCCGCCCCTGTTTCACTTCAAACTCAAGGATATCGGCCAGACCTTTTTCAAATTGAGGATTGGTGGGATAGGTATATCGAGAATTCAGACCATGATCGTCACCCACTGGATCTGAAACCTTAACTATTGATTTTGCGGTGCCACTGAAACTGCTCAACTCTTTTTCACTGAGGAGTCGATGTTCCGGGCCCATCAAAACTGGCACTTCCCTGGTGGTGTCCACTTCACAAAAAGCCAGGCTGTTTGGTGGAATTGCAACCTCTTCATGGGTCACCACATAGTCCTCGATATCACCAGGGACTGTCCATTGCCTCATTTGCTTTTCATATCTGAGGTACAGATTTGTCCCCTTCCAGCTAAGATCTAGGTGAGAGACTTCCACATCAGCAAATAACTCAAATGATAGGTTCATCTCTGGTTGGGATGATCGAGAAATGTTTATGTCAAATTGTGAATCAGAATCCAGGTACTCAATCTCCCACTGATCCTCTCCCATGGGATGTTTGAAGATCACTTCTTTCAAGTCAGTGAGGAGCCGAGGCGCAATGGTCACATGGGACTCTGATAAATCGGGTTGAACACCCAGAATATCCTGATAAAAGCTGCGTAAGTACTCTGCCAGGCTCCAGGCTTGACTAAAAGTACCTGAGAGCTGAAGCTCGCCTGCTCTTGGCCAGGCATCTGTGAGTTCGGCGATGGTCCCTACTGCACCTCGTTCAATAATTTGTTGGGTAAGATTGTTAAACAAGGCTTCAGCATAGTGGTATTGATGAAATTGAATTGATGGTGTAATGGTGGCTGCTGAATTCCAGGTCCAGATAATCCCATTATGATAAGCAGCATCCTGGACATACAGACCTGGCAGATGGTGATATGGATGGAAATTTGGACCATCCTGGGCCAGCGATAGAACCCCATTCCTGGTTATGAGCTGGGGTGCCAGGGTCTCGAAGGTGGACCAATCGCAAGTTTCATGAAACAATCGGGGGACCAAAAAAACATTGGGACGTATTTGTCGATCCTGTGAATCATCAGAGTTGAGATGGTCAACCAGATGGGTACTGTCTTCAGATCTGAATTTTTCAAGTGATGTATTGCAGTTGGTGAGGGTCTGTTGGATCTGCTTGGCTAATTCAAAATCCCCATACTTCTGTGCCAGACGTTTGGTAATCTCCAGTTGGTCACGCCAGATAAATTGAATATCAATGGCTCTATCTCCCCGGGGACTCCAGGGACCATCAGGACCTTTGGCATCCATCCAGGTATCGGCATCGGCATGGCGTAAGAGACCATCCTCATCAACCCAATTCATCAATGAGCCTTCAGTAGCGCGACGAATAGCTGGCCACATCTTTTCCAGAAAATGCACATCATTGCTGTATCGATAATAGTCCCATACTGATCGGACAAACCAGGGAGTACCATCCGTTGTATTGTAGATAATATTATCCGGTTGAGCACGATTGGGAACCCGACCGTAGTCTGGGTCAAATTCGTCCTTATTTTGAAGGTCAGCAAATGACAGTAGTATCTGTTTGGCGTCCTCATATTGACCGCTCACCAGCACGGCTCCGGTGAACGAAATAAAGGCATCGCGTCCCCAATAGTCGTCAAACCAGGGTAGTCCGGCATAGATGCCCTTGCCCAGTTGTTTCATGACAAGACCATCCAGAGAATGATGGGCCCAGAAGATGGCTTTATCCAGATCAGGGATATTACTCTGCAGTGTGGTTGACGCGGCTCTCTTTTCAATTCTTTGCTGTCTGAGGCTTCGGGCACGTTCCATCCAACCTGGATCAATCTGCATCTCTTCTACATCTTTACTCAGGGATATGGCAATAGCCAGGCGATGAGAGGCGGCGTATTCGGCTCTGGGAGACAAGAATGCTGTATATAGTTGTAAGTCAGGGACTTCTGCCGGAAGCCAAGTCATGGGTTGGGAAAACCACAGGTTTAAATGGGGATAGCTTGAAGGAATATCAAGCATACGATTTAAAACGACATTCATTCCCTGATCTGAAGTACTGATCTTAAAATCTTCAGCCTGATTGCCCCCTAGAATGGCGGGTTGGACTTTCCAACGTGTAGCCTCATCCGCCTCCAGCTCTACCAGGAGCATTCTCCTCTCGTCCAGGAGGGTCCAGGTTTCACGAATTCCCAAACTTTGATAATGACGTATGAGTGAGGCTGGGGTAATACTTACTTGAGCATCTTCTCTTGGCAGCAATTCACCATCGGCTGAGATGAATAGATCTTCAAAATATCCACGTTTTAAGGCTGTCAGTCCATGCCAGGGAGAATTGTTGTAGCCTCCAGCCCTGGTCACCCAGTGTGCATCCTGCTTATCGGTATAGGCTATTTCTCGAAGACTACCTGGTGCTAAATCAAATTCAGCAGAATTGGTGTCAGATTTTGAATCTATTAAACAAGACCCTATCAATAAAATCGAAAGATTTATCAGAGTCAAACGACACGAATTGACAACTGACGGCTTCATAAAACTAAACCCTTACTTCAGATAAATCATCTTGATCACGTCGGAGGAGGTTCCCACTTTAATTTGAGCCAGATATATACCAGTTTCAACCGCCAGACCCGAAGCTGAATATCCATTCCAGACTATGTCATGATATCCACTCATCTGAGGACTTGATACCAGGGTTTTGATGAGCTGACCCTTGATGTCATAAATATTCAGCTCAACCTCACCTGGATCGGTTAAAAAATACCGAATGGTAGTTGTGGGATTAAAAGGGTTCGGAAAATTTTGATACAGACTGAATTGCTCAATCCCGACCACCTCTGGCTCATCAATCGAAAGGAGCGCTGGGAGGGCTGGTATCTCCACCATTTCCTCATGATTTGAGATCGTGTATACAGCCGATCCATAAGGCTCCATTGACACGACAAAACTTTGTAATGCTGCCCCTGTTACTGACTCACTGACACCGGTATAGTGGTTGTTAATCCAGTAGGTGGAGTCAAAACTAAAGCCATTCATAAATTTCAAATTTTCTGCGGCCAGATTGAGGGTGGCGGTTTGAGTAAATGCTGAAAAATTTGATAACGATAGGCCATTGGAGTTAGTGAATGGACGTAAAATGGCGTATACCATGCCACTTCCAGCGGTTACTCTGTCAAAATCAGACTCATCGGAGGAAGTCACAGCTCCATCTCCATTTGTGTCCTTTTTATGCTGCCAGAAGGCTGGGAATTGAGCCCTGATCTGGGCCAATTTTTGGTAATGAGGGGTGAGGAGGTTTCGACCACCAAATTCCCAGTTGATCACACCTCTTCTACGGTCGTTGAGATCGGGTTCCCCTGGGGCTCCCATATCTTTGCCCCAACCAACTTCCTGTCCATTGGTAACCATGGGAATACCTGGTGCGGTAAAAATTACGGTGGCCATGGGCATGGTTTTTATAAATGAATCATAATGATAGCTAATTCTATCTTCGTCCTGAGATTCCATAAATCGCATGTAATAGGAATTCTCACCTGGATAATACCCACCATTATTTAGCTCGCTGTGGAGCGTGTTGATGCTGCTTGATGAAAAGCCGAAATTACGAATGGCATTGAAGTAAGTTTTAAAATCATAACTTGCATCCAAACCGCCGCCCTGATCAGCATAGAGAACCTGGGTCCCTCCTCCAGTCCCATCATCCTCACCTAATAGCAATATATCCTGTTTGACATGTTTGAGAGCTTCCCGAACGGGGATACCCATATTTGATTCGCCAAATTTGCGGTGAGGTCCCCAATAGACATCATATCGATACCCGTCGATGCCAAATTCTTCCATCCAATACTCATAAACACCCGTCATATAAAGCCTGGCATCCAGATCGCGCCAGTCCCAGTTGAGGAGGACGTCGCTGAAAGCACAATAATAGTGAATTCCTTCGGCTGTGAAGCAATCACCCAAACCATTGGTATTATGCGGAATGAGCTCCGTCTGGTAATAATTCCAATATTGGGAGTACTCTCCATATAGAGAGGCTTCTTCAGCAAATGGGTGGACATTACCACTGTGATTGGGTGTCACATCCTGAATGACTCTCAATCCCAGATCATGTGCTGCAGCTACAAAATCCTTATAATCCTGATCAGTGCCGTAAGATGATTCAACATGCATAAAATCTTGAATATAGTAACCAATATTGATCTGATTATCCACATCACCTGGGATCTCCATCACGGGCAGAACCCAAATTGTGTTAAAACCCATGGCTGCTATGTAATCCAAATTTGGAATCGCAGATGCAATGGTGCCATCAGGTGTGAAAGCCTTGAAAAACAATAGATAAATCCTGCTGTTTTTAACCCATTGAGGATTGTCTTCGAATCCACCTACATCTACAGCTCCCGCAGCTTGATCAACATAGAAATATCCCTGTGTAGAATCGATCTCACCATCTTCATCCTCAATGCTTAATGAAACGAAATATTCGCCTGGAGTCGTGGGCGAAGGGATGTTCACCTGGCTGGCACTGGATCCATGAATTCCTAAACTCTGCGGATTGCGAGAATCCTCAGTCCATAGCAAGCTGATACTACCACCATCAGGATCTAGACTGCCATCACTACTGATAGTCAACATACTACCCGCCTCAGTAATATTCACGTTGGCTGAGGGCTTATGTTCTACCTTTTTCTCAATCAGCAAATTTGCAGAGTTTTCCATTGAGCCTTCAATGAGTGCCTGAATCTGAAAAATATTATCACCACCAGAGAGAGTGATGGTTGTATCAATGAGTCCATCCACCACACTTACCGACCAAAAATCCCAATTATTTGTCAGGGTTGCTGAACCGATAGTTTGGTTCAATCCACCATCGGCATCAAAGATGGCACCCTGAATACGCCAGCCATCCTTCCATGTTTGGGCAGGTAACGATAAGAACTGAACCAGATTCGCCTGGACAGTAAAACTGGTAGTCTCAGAATGCGAACTTCCAAGGTTATTTGAGGCTGTGACAGTTACAGTATGATTGCCATCCCCCAATGCTTCTGGTGCATGGAAACTAAGTTGACGACTTCCAGGATTGTAGCTCGTACCCATGTTTGTATAGGTCATATCATCAATAAGGATGGTTATGGAGCCTGTATCAATTGAGGTTGCAGTCGAAGGAAAAAGGTAAGCTGTGATCTCTGGATGTCGTGAGCGAACAATCCCTGATGCCGATGTTGAGTTTGGCAAAACAAGATGAATTGTGGGATCGTTAACAGGCAGAAAGGAATTATTATTATCTGAGGGATTTTGCCTTGGATTTAATGGGTCTGGGAACCAATCCCCATCATGCAATTTGTACTGATATGCACCGGCTACACTGTTAGGCGATGGTAATGGGTCTGGTCCTCCTACTCGTAGGCGAACGGTTTTAAACCAAACATTGCCTGCGCTATTATAATTCATCTGCGAAATCGCCCCACTTGGATTCCACCCATTAAATTCACCTGGGATATGAACAGTACTTGGATTATTAATTGGGTAATAGTAGAAAGTGACATCCACACTATCCTGTGCAAATGTTATCTGAGCTAGAACCAGAGTGAGTATAATTGTTAATTGCTTTAGCATGGTCATCCCCAAAACTCTTATTTATGAAAGGTTAAAATATTTTGCCGCATGTGATTCTCATTTCATTACGGTGAAGCGGTGTGGTGATAGAATAAAGTTACCCGCTTCATCCAGAGGCAAATCACCCATGAGTACACTATCAATTCCCCCAGCCTTAAATTTAAAATCAGAGTCTGAGAAATTGAAGAATCCCAGAAGTGGTCCATGCTGATAAGCCAGGATTTTCTTATCATTGTTGGCAATGATAAATTTGAAGGGTGAAGCGGATGTGAGATGCTCTTTTCTGATCTGCAGCACAGCTGACATGACTTGAGATATGGCCATGTCCCCCTGCTTCCATTTCAGAGGAATCTTCTCAAACAGAGCAGGTAAATAATTACCCTTCGTACCAATTTCTTGACCGGCATAGATTAGTGGATTACCATCCATTAAGGCTATAAATGCCCATGCAGTCAGATTGAGTTCTCTATCTGGAATAAGCGTCGCTGATCTGGTTTTATCATGATTCTCACTAAATCGCATCCGCAAAGCACCCTGTGGATATTGAAGCTTTTCCATCTCATAGGATCTTTTGAGTTCTGACGGATCAGCAGTGCCCTGGGCCAATTGAATAACCCCCTCCCACATGTTCCAGGAGTAGGTCATATCATGACCATTGAGATGTAATTCTGGTTTGGCCCCCTCAGCCAGAAAAAAGACATCTTTTTTGACTTCTTGACAGGCAGCTTTTGCATCAACCCAGAAGTCGTTAGGAACCAATTCAGCCACATCAAATCGAAACCCATCAATGTCAGTCTCTTTGATCCACCATTGAAGCATATCAAGCTGATAGCTTCGCAATGCAGGATTGTCATAGTTAAGGTCAGCAACATCGTGCCAGTCCGTATTTGGTGGGATCGTTACCCCATTATCATCCTGTGAATACCAATCGGGGTGTTGATCCATCAATTCATTGTCCCAGGCTGTATGGTTCATTACGAAGTCCAGAATGACATGCATCTCCCTCAAATGAATTTCTTGAACAAGTTGTTTGAAATCCTCCAGGGTTCCCAAATCCGGGCTGACTGCATAATAGTCTTTAACAGAGTAGGGACTTCCTACTGAGCCCTTTCTGTTTTCCAGTCCGATTGGATGAACAGGCATGAGCCATATCAGATCAATCCCCAATGCTTTAATACGATCCAGATCTTTGATCAATCCCTGGAAGGTTCCCTCCTGGGAATGTTGGCGAACAAACACTTCGTAAATTGCTGCATCTTTCACCCATTCTGGCGAGGCCGGAGCCTTAACTTTACTTGCTTCATTTCTCAATAAGTCTACCTCATCTATATAGGGTTTCAGATATACAGCTCCAGGGATGCCTCCAGGACCACCAGTATCCTCTATACGAAGTACCAGGTGGTGAACCTTACCATCCGCTAATTTATCCCCAATATCGAAAAAGAATTTGATATTATATCCCATTTGTTTTCCGAATAATCTTCCGTCCAGCCATACGACGGCATTGTCATCTATGGAATCAAAGACCAGGGCAAGGTTGTAACCAGCAGGGATGTTTTTAGCCTGGATTTCTGTCGAGTACCACGCAAATCCGTCGTAGTCGTCATCAGCCCATACTCCTGGAACCGTCGTTTCTTCCCAGGTTGATCGATCATGGTCGTTATCAAACCAGCCGGCTCGGAGACCGACTCGACTAGAATCATATTTCAAGGTCCAGGGAGCATCCAGCAATTGTGCATCAGTATGTATGGTTTCACATCCTGACATGAGCAGGGTAACAGCGACAAGAAGAAGAATGAGACAAAAGTTTTTCATGGAATTTCCCTATTGATGTCTGTAACTAGCCTTTGACTGATCCCAACGTGAGACCGCCAATTAAATATTTTGTAAGAAAGAGGAACAGCGCAATAGCCGGTATGGAAACAATCATGGCTCCTGCCGCATAGAGACCCCATTCTGTGTTCATGTTTGCCTGAAAGGATTTAAGACCAATGGGCAGCGTAAACATTTCTTTATACCAGAGAACCTGTGCTGCTACGATGTATTCTGTCCAGGCAGACATAAATGAGAACAGAGCAGTAATTACCAGAGCCGGTGACGCCAGGGGTAGTATAATTTTATAAAATGCCATAAATCTACTGGCACCGTCAATGCGAGCTGCTTCTTCCAGCGAATAAGGAATCGTATCGTAATACCCCTTCATTGACCAGACGCAAAATGGCAATGCAGTGGAAGAATAAATAACGATCAAACCAAGATAAGTGTTTATCAAATGAAGACTTGAAAGCATGATAAACAGGGGCAGCAGCAGCATAGTGGCTGGAAACATCTGTGTAACCAGCAGGCTGAACAAGCTTGCTTCACGACCAGGAAAACGAAAGCGGGATAAAGCATACCCGGCTGTGGAAGCCAACGTTACACCGGTGAGCATGACTGTGGCTGTTACCAGAATGGAGTTCCATATCCAGGTGCCAAAGGGGTGATCTGTAAAAAGTTTGATGTAATTATCAAACGTCCAATCATCAGGGATGATGGACAAACTTTCAGTCAGCAGATTATCACCAGGACGAATGGAGATCGTGATGACTCTGAGGATGGGATAAATAGACCAGGCAACAGCGAGAAACAAAGCGCCGTAGATCATGAAGTACTGAAGTGCTGATGTTTTTTTCATATCTCTTCTCTACTTAGTCCATTAACCATATTTTTTGTACCATTTTTCACAACGAAATAAACGAAACTTTCGAATTGGATCTGTATGTTTTTAGTTCGCTTCATTCGTCAAGTTCGCTGTAAAGCACTCCTTCTTTCTTCTTTCAAACTCCTAACTCCTAACTCCTAACTTCTAACTTCTAACTCAATAAGCCGTTTCAGTAGCTTTGTTCTTCTGCATGAATTTCACAGAGAACAGGGCCAGCATGAGGAATATCATAAAGCTGAATGCTGCTGCGTAGCCATATCGGTACAAGTTGAAGGCAGCCCGATATACAAAGCTCACCAGGATATGCGTCTGATCTCCCGGTTGTCCCCCATTGGACACCAGCCAGACCACATTGATATTATTAAAAGTCCAGACAATACCCAGGGTAATGGCAGGAATCATGACCGGTTTTAATAGGGGCAGCGTAATTTTTTTAAACTGCTGCCAGGAGGTGGCTCCATCAATGGAAGCGGCTTCATAAAGCTCCTGGGGAATGGATTGCAGGCCCCCCAGAGCGATGATCATCATAAACGGGATGCCAAGCCATACATTGGTGATGATGGTGGCAATAAAGGCATTGGTTGGATCGATGAGCCAGGAAATGGGTTCAATCCCAAAAAATTTGTTTAGAATGATGTTTACTGCACCATAATCGATATTAAACATCCCCCGCCAGGTAAGCGCAGTGATATAACTGGGGACAGCCCATGGCAAAATAAGGAGAACACGAATGATCCCCTTCCCTGGTAGGGGTCGGTTGAGCAAGAGGGCCAGCATGACACCAAAAATGACATGCAGAACCACATTTACCACGGTCCAGATAACCGTCCTTAAAAAGAAGTGGTAGAACTGAGAGTCAGTCAGGACTTTTCCGTATTGGGAGAGACCAATAATTTGCCAGTCATTGACAGTGGTCAAGCCCATATTTGAAAAGGAAATCACCAGATTGTAGAAAAAGGGATAAACAACCACGCCAAAAATGAAAAGGGCTGCTGGAGCGACCATGAGAACACCAAAACGGGATTCTTGAACCTGAACACCTGGAATACCCCGGACGAGAGGAAGAATGAAGGCCACAAACAATTTATACAGTGCCCAAAGAACCAAAATGAGACCACCGAGATAAACCAGTATGGCACTGATATTCACAGCGTCCCTATCAATATCCTGACCTTCAAATAGTTCGGCTACCTTTTGTTCAGCCATCTCCTGTTGATAGGCTGCACCTTCTTCAGGGGTCATGCTACCACCCAGCACATTTTGATACGCCGGACGCATGGCATCCCAGATCGCTCTCATCTGGGGGGATATTGGCATGGCTCTACCCCGACTTACCTGTTCGATGGAGGTCATGATCACAGGATCTTCAGCAATCTGAGGACGTTCCCGAACTTCCCAGCGGGTGGGAATGGTGGCCAGTCTACTGGCATATTGAAATTGGGCGTCTGCTCCAGTTAGGAACTTCATGAGTTCCACAACTTGTTTTTCCCGTTCACCACTTAAATAGGGATTCATGTAATATCCCTTGGTGGCAACCATAGGTGCTGGAAATAATCCAGTTTCATCGTTCACTGGCAGGACGGCCAGACCAAAATCAACATGAGGTGAATCCATATATTTGGCCCAGGACCAGGCTCCATTGATGAGCATACCAGCCGCACCGGTATTAAATTTTGAATCAGCGACATCATAATCGCATTCTTTGGGAATGATACCGTGAACATCTCTCATATCCCTGACAAATTTGAAGGCCTTCACAGCTGCTTCATTATTCAATGTAGGATTTTGATCTTCATCCATAACCCAGCCACCATAGGAAGCATAAAAGGGCATAAAAAAGAAGGGCTCGGTGAAGTTCCAGACCAGTCCGTATTGGTCAATCACGCCATCCCCATCTTTATCTATGGTGAGTTTTTTACCAAATTCAATGAGCTCCTGCATGGTTTCAGGAGGCCGATCCAGACCAACTTCAGCAAAGAGGCGCTTGTTATAGACCAATGCGAGATGGTTACCCAGTTCATCACCAATCTGATAGAGATGACCCTGATACCAGGTGAGACCTTTGGGATCAAAGGCGGCTAATTCATCTTCTGAGAAAAAATTCTCCAGGGGTTTGACAATATTCATTTCCACAAGAGCGCCGGTAAAATCACTGGGACCATATAAAAGGTCTGGTCCACCCTCGGTAAAACCGGTGGCAGACATGTAGGCCATGCGGACCTCTTCATTTTCCTTGTAGAGCATATGGACGCTGATGTCAGGATGCAGGCTTTCGTATTCGGCAACCAGATCATTGAGAACTGCGCGACTTGGAGCTGGCATCGGGTGCCATAGATGTAGTGTGGTTTTCTCAGCTCCCATAGTGGATCCAAGAAGAAGCATGCTGACCAGGAATTGGAGCAGCAAAGTCAGGCTATGCTTAAAGTTTTGACTAAGATGTGATCGAAAATAATCTATCACTCTAACACTCCTCGGGACTCACATACACGTGGTTAATAGTTATCATCAATACCACTGGTGGCCATTGGCCAAAAATAGGTAAGTGCATCATCAAGATGAGCGCGCCAGGCACCCCATGAATGACCTTCGTGCCATGATCTCCACTGCAAATTCCATTGCTCGGCCTCTAAAACCCCTTTAAGGGACATGGAGCTATTATAAATGGAAGGTTCATAAGTTCCAGCATCCATATAGATTTTAATTGGAAGTACTTCTGAAGCCTCATATTGATCAATGAGATCACCAAACCAGATTGCTGGAGAGTAAGCGCCGCAGTTCCCAAACACATCGGGGTGTTGGAGCGTGAACAGAAGTGAGGCTAAACCACCCAAACTCACACCAGCCACAGCTCGATGCTCAGCTTCAGGCATGGTTCGATATTGATCGTCAATCCAGGGGACCAGCTCATTCACAAACATATCCATGAAGTTATAATCATATGAGTATTCTTCCATTCTATTGATGGGGTCAACAAAAATGGCGATTACCGGTGGAATGAGTTCTTGTGAGATTAAAAAATCCAAAACATTCTCTGTAAATCCCAGAGCAATCTGTTCGTTTCCATCATGGAAGTAAATGCTACGATAACTATGAGTGCCCTGGTCATAGCCTGGAGGTGTGTAAATCTTCACTTCGCGTGTTCGCCCCTGGGTCGTATCACTGAAAGTCGTTGAAAAAAGTGAGCCATGCGGTATGGTGTAGGCTTGGATTTCAGGGGGTTGAATATAGCCTGCCATGGAGAGTTCAGAATTAGGTCCATAACCACCGCTGCAGGTGCTGGGATTTAATGGATCCAGCATCCAGTTGCCATTCACGACCAATTTGTAGTCTAGTCTGGCATCATTTTCAAATTGGTAGGCAGCGTAGAAAAGATTGGTACCTGAGAGAGGGATAAAATCTTGGTTCGTGGGATCCCAGCCTGTGAAATCCCCTGCTACTGCGACCTGAGGATTGGATTCATTAAGATATAGAAAATAGGCGGTTGTATCCTCAATATATGGGATACCGGTTGCACTGTCAGCCCATTGTAGAAAGGAGTCAACCAGCGCCTGCTTCTCATCTGCAGGAGCTTGATAGACTGAGGTAATAAAATCACTAAATGATCCGGTTAATAGCTCCGGATCTGCTCTGCGAACTGAAAAATCATCTGTCGCATATAAGTCATAATTCTGGGATTCAGGTGCTGTGGTACATGAATGGATAAAAACTGCAATCAGAGAGAGTAATAAGATTGGCAAAAATCTCAAAAGGTTTTGGTTCAATTTTGAAGATAAAACCATAGTGAATTTACTTAACTCCCTCTTAAAAAAACAGGGTGGAGAAGAATTTCTCCACCCTGCGATTTTCCAAAAATGAGTATTCTTACTTAATCAACATCATTTTGTTGGTTTGTGAAAAATCACCAGCAACGATTTTGTAAAAATACAGACCACTGGCAACTTTGCCACCAGCAGCATTCAAACCATTCCACATCGTATAGTATCTACCAGCAGAATGTTTTTTATTATCAACCAGACGCACAACCTCACGACCAGTAATGTCAAATACAGTCAAGCTTACATCAATAGCCTGTGGAATGACGTAGCTAATTGATGTGGTTGGATTGAATGGATTTGGATAGTTCTGTGAAAGCACAAAACCAGTAGGCACGTTTACAGGCTCATCAACAGAAACCGGTTCGTAGATAATGCCGTTTGCAAATGGTTCTAACTCAACTTCCAGCGGAAGCCCAAGATTGCTAAAGGAAACCACATCAAGGACCTGCACAGGAGCAATTGTGCCACCCAGGGTGGATGGTTTTAACCACTGTGTTCTATATCGACCAAAACCATTGCTAGCACCAAGT
>JADHUM010000050.1 GCA_016784545.1 Candidatus Neomarinimicrobiota bacterium | reverse complement strand
TGAGCAAAAAGGTAACCCTGAGCGGCGATTCACTAAGGGTGTACTTAAACTCGGCTGCAGGTCGATACTTTGCTATCGGTGGGATAAGCAGTGATAGTCTGCTTGCGGGCAACTATGTGGTTAAAGCTCTTGATGCCACTTTAAGTCTCACAGTTGATAGTGTGGTCGTGGTCGGGGCGAATACGTTGAATGACGCTTTTGGCAATAACTCGGTTCTTACACTTCCAGATGGTCAAAATCTGGCCAATAATGCAGCCATCATCGTAGATGGAATTATACCTGCAGATTTTACAATGGGTGCTATTACAATTTCTGGTACCAACCCTACCTCAGGTTATTGGAATGGCTCGGATACCCTTATGAACGTCGCTTTTGATGTTGCTGATGATCAATCCCTTGTTGGAGGTCGCATTTATGTCCAGGGATATTTTGCCTCAATATCAGGTAGACAAACTTTGGGAAGTTCCTACACCATTGGATCTGGAGACATCGGAGATGCGGTGATTATTCCGTTGAACCAAAGTGAAGTAGAGTCTCATACATCTTTTGATGACGGCAAAGTTTATCATATCACAGCGCTTATCAAGGATTTTGCTGGCAATGAGAAATTAAGCTCAGCAGCCAGTGCGGATACATTTTATGTTGATCGGGAGATTCCAGAGATTGAGAGTGTTACCTCTATCAATTCTGATGGCAACTATGGCATTAACGATAATGTTCATGTGAGATTGAATTTTTCAAAGCCCGTGAATATGAGTGGCGCAACGCTTTACACGTATTTGAATACAAGTTCAGCACGGGTACTGGATACCAATAGTATTGATGAATCAGATACGCTTTCCTTTAATTTTCTGGTAGCTGCGGAGGATAACGCAGTACCATTGATCGTGGACAGTGTAACCACTACCTCGGATGCAGTTTATGATCTGGCTGGGAATCTGGCTGATCTTAGTGTTCCACCTGGTGCCAATCTGAGTACAAGAAGTATCAATTTATACGGTGATAACCCCGTGATTCTTAATATTACTACCACGAGTACATCTGATGCGTATTATAAAATTGGCGATATCATTGATGTGATTGTCACATTTGAAGAAAGCGTTCATCTGGACGAGGATTCTTTGTTGATGACCTTGGAAACCGGAACGATTGATCGTGTAGTTGGTATACCGGCAAGCTCAATTAATAACACCTCTCAGCTAACCTTTTATTACCAGATTCTGGCTGGTGATTCTGTAGATGTTTTATCAGTCAAACAAATCGATGAAAGCGGACTTGGAACAGGTGCTGGAGCACTGGCAAACATAGTTGGTAACCCAGTTGATCTTTCCCTGCCGACAGCAGGTACTAATTTATCCGACTTTAGTCTGCATATCGACGGCGTAGTACCTGATACCGTAGATACGGGAGATATTGTTGTGGTGGGTGATCCTGTGGTTTCAGGTTATTACAATGCAACCACGGATTCCATTAGAGCAACCTTACCCATTTCAGCTTTTGATGGATCACTTATCGGTGGAAGTGCTCGATTACAGGGACGCGTAGATGAGAATCCATTTGTTAACATTGGTAGCCCCGTTAGCATTTTAACCGCTGATCCCATCACCATCACCCTCAGTGCAGCACAAGTGGAAGGCTTGTCAAACTTTGAAATTGGTGATTCTATACAGATTCGAGGTGTGCTTACCGATATGCCGGGGAATGTGACCAGAGGGAATACTAGTTCAACCACACTGCAAATCGACCAGATATATCCTGATGCAATTACTGATGGATCCTATGGGGCTGCTGGTGGAATTGTATACAATTCAGCACGTTGGAATGCAACAAACCTGCAGTATAATGTAACTTCCGTGATCCCAAACGATAGCAGCCTGATTGGAGGCACCTATGCTCTCCGATCCAAAATTGGAGCTGGTGGAAGTTTTGCAGCATCTGGATTCGATTCCATCATGGTACTCGAAAATATTAATGGACCACTATTTATGGCACTTTCAGCAGCTGACTTGAACACACTGGGGATCAGTGATGGAGATACGGTTCGATTTAGTCCAGCACTCACAGATAGAGCCGGAAATACTACCGAGAGTGGTGCGTTGTTTTCACTTTACGTCGATTATACGGCACCCGCTCTGTTTGATTTGGACACCATGTTAGCTACTGGTGGGTTGGTAAGGGCAAACTATTTCAATTCCAACAATGATGGAATTGATGTAACAATAACCTTGGATGACTCTGATCCCACACTCATCGGGGGAGAACTTCAACTGCGAGCAGGTGTGAATACACCAGAAAACGTGATGGCCCCGGTTGTCATCGCCAATTTTAATGAAATCACTATTTCTGTTCCGCGAGACACTCTGGAGGGACTCACCGATTGGGGGAGTGTTCAAACCCTGGAATTCGATGCGATTTTAACGGATATTGCTGGAAATACAAGAATAAGCAACGCTGGATTACCTGTTACCGTTGTGGATGAAATCCTGCCTGCAAGCTATACAACCGATGAAGTAAATGTTACAGGTGGATCTACTGTTGACGGTTACTGGAACAATACCAGTACGGGAATCGACATTAGCATTCCACTGGACGATACTGATCTGACACTCCTCGATGGAGAAGTGTACTGTCAAGGACGTGTGCTTCCATTTCCATTTGAAACATTCCCAGAGGGGGATACCCTCGATACAGTTGATCCTCTCCATGTTATATCCATTAATTCCAATGACATAGAAGCTTTGACCAATTTCAGTAGTGGCAAATTTATGGAATTCCAAGCTTATGTCATTGATCAAGCTGGTAACTATGTCTATTATGCTCCCAGCTTGAGCATCGTGGAAATTGACACTACGGCTCCACGATTATTCACAGCTGCACTCGATACGGTGTTTGGTGAGAATCTGCCTGAGAATACCTGGAATGCCAATTCCGATTCACTACGCTTGAACCTTTCTATTCCCAATGACTCCACCATGGTGAACGGACAAGCTGATGTTCGTATGCAAATCGGATTGACCGGTACTCCTGAGATCGTTTTGGTAAATATTCCAATATTTACTGTAAACACAGACACCTCTCTGATAATATCCTCAAGTGATATTCAGAATTTATCGGATTATTTAACAAGCGATGGTGAATATCTTTATACCAGCGTCGCCTTCACGGATCGGGCTGGAAATCAAGCCGTCAGTGATTTAATCACTGACTCCCTCTTCATGGATATTGCAGGTCCTGCTTCAGCCCCAGTGGATACAGTTATAGCATATAGCGGAAATGTAGTTGAAGATGCCTTCAATTCCACAAACGAGGGTATTGTTATCCATGTTCCGATTGCCAATGATCCCACGCTTTCCAGTGGCTTTATCCTGCCAAGATTTAACGTGGGAAATGGTTGGATTGATTTGGATACCCTGGTTGCCATCACTGATCTGGATACAGTCCAGATCGTAACTCTGGAATTAGCAAGTCTGGATACACTCAATGGTTTTGGGGACAATGCCACTTTGAGAACCAATGTCACCTTGCGGGATAATGCTGGTAATGAAACAGGAGGTGTGGAGAGCTCGAATCAGCTCTATATCGATCGTACACCGCCATCTGAATTTGACATAGTCAGTCTCACGACGACCGGTAGTCCAGTCATTGACGGCTATTGGAACTCCTACAATACAGGTCTGGATATCACCGTTCCAATAGATAATACTGATGCATCACTCTTTGGTGGGCAAGTATATAGCTGGATATACCTTAGTACCTGGCCGGTAAACAATTTCGAAGTAATTGGAGATACCACATCTATCACAGCACTGACAAACCGAAATCTAAATTATACTGCTGTTGAAATAGAGGGTATCGTTGCTGCGCCGGAAGACTTTGAAGATGGCGCTTTTATAACCATGGAAATTGACATTGTCGATGCCTATGGAAATGCAAGGACCAGTACGCGCATAGATACAGTATTTGTGATTGACCAGACACCCCCGGATACCGGTCACTTTATTCCTTCAGTAACCTATATGGATGGATTTGTGAATGCTGATGACACC
The DNA here is from genome assembly GCA_016784545.1 of Candidatus Neomarinimicrobiota bacterium. NCBI lineage: Bacteria > Pseudomonadati > Fidelibacterota > Fidelibacterota bacterium. The sequence continues at coordinate 31,201 of JADHUM010000050.1, read as the reverse complement.
CTTGCAGCGGCCTGGGATGGCTTTACCGATCCAATATCTAACATACTTAGATACGAATATTCCATCGGCAGCTCTGCTGGTCTGGCTGATGAAGTTGATTGGTATGATCTCGATCTGAATACTACCATGATTGATACATTTGGGACTTTTGTGCATGCTGATAGTTTCTTTATCAATGTCCGGAGTCTTGATTCAGCGGGAAATATTTCAGATACCATTTCCACACAAGGCGTAGTTGCGGATTTGATATTGCCACTGAATACACTGAACCTGGATCCATTCTACCATATTGGGGAGTGGAAGTCTGACTCATCCATTACGGGTATTGCCACCGATGAATTGTCTGGGGTAGATAGTGTCTGGGTAAATATCAAGAGATTGTCAGACAGCCTGTGGTGGAATGACATCACTTCAGATTGGCAGTCTGATAGTATAACTCAATTTACCTTTATGGAGAGTGGTTCCTGGCGGGTGACCCTACCTGGTGACTCTCTTGACAATCGAATTGATTATCAGGTAGAAGTTATGGCGACTGACAATGCTTATAACTTTCAAAATCCAACCAGTGTGGAGATTTTCCAGTTTGTTGTAAATTCGCCACCTGAGTTCCTGGCTATTGCAGATACCACCATTCATGAGGATAGTTTGTATAGTTTTATCCTGCCTGGTACGGATCCGGATCTAGGGACTATCAGTGGAGATACACTTTTCTATTCAATGCTTCAGCAACCTGACAGTGCAATGATTGACTCCATGAGTGGGTTAATTACATGGACACCAATCAATGCCGATGTTGGCCTGGATACGTTGATTGTCATGGTACGGGATCTTCTTGGAGAATCTGATACCGCTCAATATGTGATTGAAGTATTGCAGGTAAATGATGCTCCTGAACCAGTGACACTCCTGTTACCTGCTGATTCGACTCAATTGATTCCAAGTGATAGTCTCTTGTTGACATTCACCTGGACCACTGCATTTGACATTGAGAACAATCCGGTTACCTATCGACTCAGTCTGGAGGGTACCGGCTATGATACCATGCTGGCAACTGGAGATACGACGATCACAGTTGATGTCTCAGTCATGGATTTTCCATCCAGTACTATCGAGTGGTTTGTCCGAGCACTGGATCAAGCCGATACATCAGCTATTGCTGATACCTTCCATGTGACAACATCCTCTGCCTTTGCAGTGCTGAACACGGATAGCATCGCTGTCAATATTGAACGAATGACAGAAATTGACACCTCATTTACCATGAGCAATCTTGGCTTGACCGATTTACGATGGTCATTGCTGGATGCACCATCATGGATAAATCTGCCAATTGAGGCTGATACCATCGAATATGACAGCAGTGCAGTTATTGCTTTTAATATCAGTCCATCTGCATTCACTGTAGGTGGATATGGTGGTCAGTTCCGTCTTGTGACAAATGATCCACTGCAGGATACAATTACGGTCAGGGTGTCCGTGGATATTTTCGATATTCCCACACCTGTCATTGCATTTTATAAAAACAGGGCATACCCCTCGTATTATGAATTGATGATTGTGGATAGCCTGGGTATGATTGACTCGCTGGATGTTACTTATTCAGGTCTGGAAGTTGAGCTTACAACTGTTGATACTTTCAGTTATGTCGCACTTGTAGAAGTCACTCAGGAAGGTCTCAATACCTTTGAAGTGCATGCTTCAAACTGGGTCGGTGATACAACCATCACGGTAAGTCTCACCGTGAGTTTGATCAAACGTGGTTCTGGTTGGCTGGCACGCAGCCCTGATGAACAATTCGAGATGAAGGGTAGCTCAAACAGTGCCGTGAAATCAACCCGAATTGCGGTTTTGGACTCAATGCTGAGTGCCCATGATGGGGCCAGTTATAAAGTGCTTACTGATGGTGTGGTCCTTGCTGAACCGGTATTGGTGAGTATGCCTGCACTGACAAATGATCAAGCCATATACCTCTTGGATACAGCTGGTGATTATGTTGAGCTGGCGTCAGTGTCTGATGGTGAAAGGGTCAGTGCCTGGACTGCATCAATGGGTGCCTTCAAATTGGGACCAAGGACCATTATTGTTCCTGAGAAGAGCCAGTTGTCGCAGAACTATCCAAATCCATTTAACCCTTCCACCACCATCGATTTTGATATTGGATTCCTGGATGGTTTAAATCAGGATATTGCATTTAGTATCTACAATATCAGGGGTCAGGAAGTTCGCAATCTCATGGAAACTCAAATGCAACCTGGCAGTTATTCCATAACCTGGAATGGTCTGGATGATCAGGGTAAGCAGGTAAGTAGTGGTATTTACTTTGCGCGACTGATGACAGGCAAGGGGTATGTGAAAACTGTCAAAATGCTGGTTCTAAGGTAGGAGGTGTGAAATGAATAAAATGAAATGGTTGTTTGCGCTGATCCTACTTATAAGTTTTTTTGGATGTCGTGAGAAAATCGAACCCGAAGTTGATGACTTTACAGAATATGGCTGGACCTTGTATGAAAATCGAGAGTTTGAAAGAGCTCTGGCCCATTTCCTGACCGCGCTGGAGATGGATCCCCAATACATTGATGCTTATAATGGTGCTGGCTGGTGCTATGTAGAATTTAACAAGCCAGATACGGCTATTGTTTTCTTTAACAATGGTTTGGATCTGATCACCATTGATAGCAGTCAGGTACGGTTTGAGATGTTGGCTGGCGTATCCTTGAGTTATCATGTAACCAGCGATTATGTCAGGGCTATTTCAAGGGGAGAAGTGCTCATCGAGTTTCGACCTATATTCGAATTTTCCCACAATTGGCGTATTGATTATGTTGAAATCACGCTTATGCTGGCTTCTGCTAACTTTGCTTCCGGTAACTTTGAGGCTGCCTTGGAGTGGGTCCAGAATCTGGATGAGGATTTTATCGTCGATATTTCTACCAACGAAGGTCGGGCATTGCTGATTAAAAAAATCGAGACATTGCAGGATTTATAGCTATTTTGGTTTAGCCGACCAGAGTTAATGCATTCATTAAGATGGGAAAAATGATGAGATCACCGAAAATAATTTTAGCACTTGTTCTGATATCACTGTTTGTGTGGAATTGTTCCTCCAATGCGGCCAACACGGAAGTTGATCAAAAACTCAAGACTCTTTTTGATAAGAATGAGAAATTTCAGGCCATGGCCATCAAGAAAATCCAGGCCCTTGAAAAAGATGTTGCCACACTCAAAAAGAATCAGAGTAAGCTTGGCAAACAGATTCCTGTGATTGTAAAGCAGATCAAGATCCTGAAAAAAGCGGTTGATGCCAGTGGCAAAGGTATGCCACCTGGTATGGTCGCTCAATTGGATTCTATTGTCCTTAATCTGGAAGCCATGGAGCAGGAACTGGCCCTGGTGAAAGAACAAGGGCTTCCTGTTGCGAGTGTCGATAGCAGCAAAGATTCACAACCCCCCATACTGATCAAAGGTTCTGATCAGGAACGCATCTATCGTCAGTACGGAGATCCCATTGAGAGATACATTGTAGATGAAAAGAACCAGGTCTGGCTCTATGACAATGGTGTTGCTGTATTTGATATGAATGGACGAATCGTTTCCATCGAATTTAAATAAGCTTTAACCTATAGGGATCCTTGGCTCGTCATCTCGAGCGGCCAGCAGGGACGAAGCACCTGCGGTGCGTAGACCTGAGTCGAGAGATATGCATTGATATCCTATATGCCGTGACCCTAAAGAACTCTTAACCTGATTTACTTAAAACCTGCATCCTTTTGCAGGTTTTTTTATTATCTGAATCCTTCAGATAATAATCGCGGCGAAACTATGATCCTACCCACTATGGCGGGTGAGGTGATGCCGGAAACGCTCATTCACCTCACCCTGAAACCTAACCTCATGCCCAATGAGCAAATATTTTGTAATATATTTACATCATTTGCTTGATATACACCTTTTGTACACCTATATTAAAACCATGAAGAATAGTGAATCAAGAAGTGGAGGATATATGAATCGGGGTTATGGAAAATCTAAACATGCGGAACGATTGATCCAGCATGCCATAGAGGTTTTTGATCTTGTTGAAATAGTTCCTGCCACACGTGTAGAGAGGTCTATTAATCGCCGCTATCTTAAACCTTCACCTGCCACGCGACATAGTGAGGCGCAAAGCTCGAGCTTATATGTTGATGTAACCCATGGGGCGAGAGCATGCTAACCAAAAAGCAACGCGAACTTTACGAATATATCTCACGGTTCATTCAGAGTCACCAGATGGCGCCAACTATTGCTGAGATACGGGAGTTCTTTGGACTGAATTCCAATTTCTCCATCCAGAAGAAACTGAATATCCTCCGCGAAAGGGGCTATATCGCTTTTGATAAGAGCAATGCTGCTCGCAATATTCGGCTCACGGGTCTGGTAGGAGAGACCGTTGTGCTGGATATTCTGGGACAGGTCACTGCTGGTATCCCCATTGAGGCCATTGAAATTCCTGAACCTGTGGAAGTGCCGCGCTACCTACTCAAGGGAACCAATAATTTTGCATTGCGGGTTCGTGGAGATTCCATGATGGATGCCAATATTGAAGATGGTGATGTCATTATTGTAAAACCTCAACCCAAGGCTGAAAGTGGTCAGATTGTAGTTGCCACCATCAATGGAGAGGCCACAGTCAAAAAGCTGGACCTGCATCCTGGCGGCGTCACACTGCGTCCCTGCAACAGTTCCGGGCAGTATCAGCCCATCCAGGTAGCAGAAGATGATGAATTTGCCCTCAAGGGTGTTGTTGTAGGGCTGTTAAGGCAGTATCAGGCATGATGTTTGGGCTAAAGCCCTCTTGCGTAATTGAGCGTTATGCCCCCGCCCTAAAGGACGGGGTAAGTACTTATTGCACAATTACCCGTCTTCTAAGGCTGAAATCAATTACCCCGGCATTTATGCCGGGGGTTAAAAAAGCGTAAATGAAAAGGGGCTTTAGCCCCAACGAAAAGGATCACATATGCGATACAATTCAATACCTCAGCCCGTTTCCAGCCTGTTTCGTGGTCCTCGGGGAAGAACCAGAGCTGTGTTGTCTTCAGTATCCCATGGAGTCGCTGGACTTTTGGCCACTGTCCCTGCACCGAAGAAAAAGACCAGGCCTGTCCGTCCAGCAGCTCCTGTGATTCACTATGAGATCGCCACTAACAGCCGCATGGCCGGTTAGACATATTCGAGTTTGGGAACAGGATTTCCCCCGGAAATTCCGACTTCTATCTCCTATCTCCTGACTCCTGTCTTCTACCTTCAGACTTTCGACTTTAAGACCTTCAACCCAAAATGAAAGATGTTCTACACATAGAAGTTCCATCATTCCCGGCTACAGTGGAGCAGGCGGTTCACAGCAGTTATCGTGATCGACCTGTGGTGGTGGCATCTGGGTCTGGAGGGCGTGCCATTGTGCTATCATCTTCCAAAGAGGCCCGCCAGGAAGGTATCCACAGGGGTATGCTTCTGGGGCAGGCACTCAAACTGGAGCATCGCCTCATTGTCGTGGATTCCAACCCTGAACTGTATCAGCGTGCAATGAACGCCATTACGGGGCAGGTTTCTCGTTATTCACCATATGTTGAGCCCATCCGCTATGGACAGGTTGCCATTGATATGACAGGCACCACACGTTTGCTGGGACGCATCAAGGATAGTGCTTATCGCATTCATAAGGATATCCGTGAATCATTTCGGCTGACTTCAAGTATCGGTATTTCTGTCAACAAGCTGGTTTCATCTGTGGCAGCACGCTACATCCGTCAATATGCTGAGCTCTTTGATGTTTTACCTGGCAACGAACGCACCTTTCTGGATCCCCTGGAACTCAAGATGCTGCCTGGCATTGGTCATAGCACCGATCAGGTACTTCTGGAAGAGTTGAACCTGACCAGTATTGGCATGCTGGCAGCAGTTCCCATCAATAAGTTGATTTTGGTCATTGGCAAAAATGCTCTGACCTTGCATCAGAAGGCTCTGGGTATTGATCTGAGCCCTGTAATGCCCCCGGAACAGCGTCTGGAGATAAAAGAGGAGTATACCTTCAGTGAGGATAGCAACGATGATCAATTGATTATGGGGGTTGTCTATTATCTCATCGAGAGTGGCTGCACCCGTTTGCGTCAGAAGAACAAGAAGGTCAACAGCTTTCGTATCTTTTGCCGCTATTCCGACAGCAAAATTGCAACTCGCACCGTTCGTCTGCCTGAAGCAACCAACAAAGAATACCTCATGTTTTATTATACCCAGAAAATTTTTGAGCAACTCTTTGAGCGACGCACTCGGGTTCGCTATCTGTCCATCGGTTTTGAGAATCTCATACAGGCTGCTCAACAGATCAGCCTTTTTTCAAAGGTGATTGACCCTGACGCTGCCAAACATGGCGATTTACACCAGGCCATGGACAAGTTGCGTGCGAGACATGGGTACCCTGTCATACGGTTTGGACTCACAGAGCCCGTTGTGCTGGGCACTGGAAACGATATCATACACAGCCCAGTCAGGGCATAGGGGTGGCAACATTCAAGGGACTGGACGTTTTCCAGCGTGCAATACTTATGGCCAAATACATCTATACCATTACCTCACAATTCCCGGATAAGGAACGTATGGGTATGACCGCCCAACTTCAACGAGCCGCTGTGAGTATCCCGGCTATTCTGGCTGAGGGAACCTCTAGACGCACAACCAAGGACCGTCAGCACGCCGTAGATGTTGCCCTGGGGGCTCTGAACGAGATTTATGCCCAGCTGCTGGTTGCCAAGGAACTCAAGTACCTGCAGGAGGCCGAGGTAAAACGCTTTGAGCGTGGCTACGATGCTTTGCGGCCAAAATTGATTGCCTACCAAAGATCCATCCAGCCACATCCTGATAGCGGACTCCAATGACTGGGAGCAGGGAATGATGCAATTACCAGATAGAAAGACAATCCGTTTACATGGATGGGACTATCGCAAAAACGCGGCATATTTTGTGACGATCTGCACATCTGGTCGGAAACATTGTTTTGGTGAAATCACAAATGACATCATGCATTTATCTGAAATTGGGATGATTGCGCAGGATTATTGGCAGAAAATCCCGCAACATTTTCAACATACCAGTTTGGGTGCATATACGATTATGCCTGATCATATTCATGGGATTATAATCATTGATAAACCCAGGGACATAGATGAAACGGGTGAAATGGATCATGTGGATATCGGTGATGGTAATGATTGTAGGGATGTTGCATGCAACATCCCTACTACAAACAAACCATCAAAAACCATTGTACCTGCGCACATGTCATCCATTTCACCCAAACCCGGTTCATTGTCGACAATTATTCGTTCATACAAATCCGCCGTCACCAAAAACGCCCACCAGATAGATCCTGAGTTTGCATGGCAATCACGTTTTTATGACCATGTCATTAGAAATCCTGATGCCCACGACAGAATCAAACAATACATCCACAATCACTTGGAATTCAAAATTCCCCATTAGCATGATCCCCCTCGAAGTCCACAGCCATTACTCCTTGCTCAGGGGAACCCTTTCTCCAAAACATCTGTGCGATTTCATGATCAAGAAGGGCTATACCCAATTTGCCATCGCTGATACCAACAATCTCTATGGCATGATCTTCCTCTATCAGACAACTTTGGAGCGTGGCCTGGATATGATTGTTGGGGCAACATTGGATGATGCCCGGAAGCGCAAGGCTGTTCTGCTGGTTAAAGACACCACAGGTTATTCCAATCTTTGTCGTCTGATCAGCCAACGTCATGCTGGAGAAAGTTTCGATTTACTCAAAAGTCTCACAGGACGGTTGGAGGGATTGGTCATGCTGACCCAGAATCGTGATTTACTGGAGGCTTACCAGTCCAAAGACGTATATGTCTCCCTGCAGTCAGGCAGTTACAGCTTATACCATTGGGCTCGTGAGAAAGGCTTCCCATCTGTGGCCAATATTCCCGCATACATGGGCTCACCCAAGGGACACCAGCTCCATCGCATCATGCGCGCCATCAATCTGAATACCAAATTGTCACGCCTGCCTGAAGAAGAACTGATTCCCATTGATTATTATCTCCATAGTCGCGCAGAAACACTTGATGTCCTGCCCTTTGCTGAAGAGGCTCTGGATCGTACCATGGAAATTGCTGCGAAATGTCAGTGGCGACCACCCCTGGACAACTTCATCTTTCCTGACTCCAATGATAACAGGGATTATCAGGAATTAAAAAATCGTGTCTATCTGGGTGCCCAGGAGCGTTATGGCAACATGACCGATCGTATTCGCGACCGCATTGAGCATGAGCTAAAGACAGTCAAAGAGAAGCGCTTTTCCAATTACTTCCTCATTGTTCAGGATATCGTCAAACAATCACCTATCACATGCGGGCGGGGGAGTGCGGCTGCCAGTATTGTTGCCTATACCTTGAAAATCACCCATGTCGATCCCATCCGCCACAATCTCTTCTTTGAACGCTTCTTGTCTCCTGGGCGCAAGGATCCACCAGATATTGATGTGGACTTCCCCTGGGATACCCGTGACGAAATTCTCCAGTACACCTTTGACACCTATGGTGACTCCCATTCAGCCATGATCTGCAATCATGTGACCTTCAAGGCGCGAGCTGCTATACGCGAGGTTGCCAAGGTCTATGGCTTGACCGAGAGTGAGATAGGGATTGTAACCAAACGTCTGTCCCATCTCTGGTATGTCAGTGATCCATTTGAGGAGCTGGCCAAGAATCCCTTGCTCAGCGATCTTGACCTCAAGGATCCCTGGCCGGAGATAATCCGCAATGGCTTCTATCTTGCTGGATTTCCCAGACACCTGAGCGTGCATCCCGGGGGGGTTGTCCTGACACCCCAGGAAATCCGTAACTATGTACCTATCCAACGCGCACCTAAGGGCGTTCAGATCATTCAGTGGGAGAAAGATCAGGCAGAGGACTTTGGGCTGGTCAAGATTGATCTCCTTGGAAATCGTTCTCTGGCCGTAATACGGGATATTCTGGCCGATGTCCATGAACACTATGGTGTGGACATCCCATATTGGAAACTGAATCCCCTGGAGGATCTGCGGACCCAGGAACTTATCCGTACTGCCCGCACTATGGGCTGCTTCTATGTAGAGTCTCCCGCTACTCGACAGCTGCTGAGTAAGATGCAAACCGGTGATTATGAAAACCTGATCATTGCCTCCAGTATTATCCGGCCAGCAGCCAATAAATGGATCAGAGAATTCGTCCGCCGACTCCATGGTGGTGATTACGATCCGCTTCACCCCTTACTTGATGAAACCCTCAAAGAGACCTATGGCATAATGGTTTACCAGGAAGATGTAACCCGGGTTGCCATGCGTCTTGCCGGTTTTGATGCCGATGAAGGCAACGAGTTGCGTAAGGTCATGTCCAAGAAGCACAAAGAGGCCAAGCTCCGTGATTATTGCGAGAAATTTGTCAGGGGTGCCCGCAAAAATGGGGTAGAGGACAGTGTTATCGAGACCCTTTGGGAAATGATCATGTCCTTTTCAGGCTATTCCTTTTGTAAACCCCATTCTGCCTCATATGCTTTGGTTTCGTTTAAATCCGCCTATCTCAAAGCCCACTATCCTGCAGAGTTTATTGCCTCAGTCATGACCAATCTGGGTGGCTACTATTCCACTTTCGGGTATTACTCTGAGGCACGTCGCCTCGGCCTGAAAGTCTTGCTCCCCAGTATTAACAACTCAGAGATTCGACATACTGGCCTGAATGACTGGGTGCAGATAGGCTTCATGCAACTGAAGGGGATTAAAAGGAGTGCACTGGAGTACATTGTTGCTGAACGGGAATCAAATGGCCGCTTCCTCTCATTTGAGACTTTCCTGAGGCGTATGCCTGAGTTGGATCAGTCTGATGTCCGCATTCTCATCAAAGCAGGCTCTTTTGACGGTGTAGAGGGCATAGAAGCGCGTCCCGGACTCATGTGGCAGCTATATCAGGCCAGAGCCAACCAACAGAGACGGGATAAACCAATATCTCTGCTGGATCTGAATGAGCGGGACAGTTACTATATCCCAGATACAGGGGCATATTCTGAAAAAACGATGCTCATTCATGAAGCTGATGTATTGGGATTTCTAATTTCTCGTCATCCATTGAGTCTGTATGCAAAATTGTTGCAGCATCTGTCCTACGTGCGTGCCTGTGACCTCAGGAAGTATGTGGGGAAGGAGATACCAGTTATTGGCTGGCTAATTACCGGGAAAGTTGTCCATACCAAAAACGATGAGCCCATGGAGTTTATCAGCTTTGAAGACACGACGGCCATTTACGAAACCGTGTTCTTTCCACAAGTTTACCGGAAGTTTTGCCGCATGCTCAGCAACGCACGCCCCTATCTTTTACGTGGTTTAGTGGAAGAAGATTATGGAGCTATCTCACTGACAGTCAGACATATAGAGTTCCTTGATAAAGTTAAATTATCACCTCAAATCGGTCGTCCTCAGACTAAAACACTATCAGAGGGGAGCCAAAAAGCCTTATCACCACCCAACCCTTAAACCCATGGAACCCAAAAACTCTTAACTCCATCAACTCATGAACTCACAAACTCATAAACTCATAAACTCTGAAACTCCTCTACGCCATCCACAACTGCCTATCCAAAGTACGGTACTGAATTGCTTCAGATATATGCTCTGATTGAATCTCGGAACTCTCCAATAGATCGGCAATCGTCCGGGAGACCTTAAGGATACGGTCATAGGCCCGGGCACTTAATCCAAGGTTAGTGATAGCTGACTTTAATAAGCCAGCTGAGTCCTTGTTAATCTGACAAATACTTCGAATCATTTTAGGCGGCATGTCTGCATTGGAATGAATATGCGGTTCATCTGAAAAACGCTTGATTTGAGTATCTCTGGCGTGCTGGACACGTTGTCTGACCTGAGATGAGGACTCACCATCTTGTTTGCTCGATAGTTCTTCAAAAGGGATGGCTGGTACCTCTATATGCAGATCAATTCGATCCAGGAGTGGTCCGGAAATTTTAGCCATGTATTTTTGAATACCAACACTGCTACAGGTGCATTCATGGCGAGGATCACTACTATATCCACAGGGGCAGGGATTCATGGCACTTAAAAGAATGAAGTTTGCAGGGTAGGTGAGACTCATACTTGCACGACTAATAGTTACCTCAGTATTTTCAAGGGGCTGGCGCAATACCTCCAGCACATTTTTCTGAAACTCTGGCAATTCATCCAGGAAAAGCACACCATGGTGGGCGAGAGAAACCTCTCCGGGACGCGGGATTCGACCGCCACCAACCAGGGCGGCATCTGAAATCGTATGATGGGGAGATCGAAAAGGTCTTGTAGCCACCAACCCTTCAGTCTTGACCATTCCTGCTATGGAATGGATTTTGGTGGTCTCCAGAGCTTCATCCAGTGTCATTTGAGGAAGAATGGTTGGAAACCGTTTTGCCAGCATGGTTTTACCAGAACCTGGAGGACCTATCATAAGCACATTATGACCACCGGATGCGGCTACTTCCAAAGCACGCTTCACATGGGCTTGTCCTCTGACATCAGCCAGATCAACGTTGTAGTTCTGAGCTTCTGAGAATAAATGCTCAGCATTTACTTCAAGTGGGTCTATAATTGTCTCACCATTTAGAAACCGAATAGCTTCCAGAAGCGTATTGACCGGGATAACATCAATGTTTCCTGTGACAGCCGCTTCACGGGCGTTTTGAGCAGGTAGAATGAGTCCTTTCAGCTCATGTTCATGTACACCCACGGCTGAGGGCAGGGCACCCTTTACACTGCGCAAAGTACCATCCAGTGATAGTTCTCCCATGAGCACATAATCTTCCAGGTCTTCATGCATGACGATTCCCAGAGCAGCCAGGATTCCGATGGCGATGGGTAGATCAAAGGCTGAGCCCTCTTTTTTGATATCAGCTGGAGCAAGATTGATGGTGTATGCCTTGGGCGGGAACCTGAAACCACTATTTTTAATGGCAGAAATTACCCTGTCTTTACTCTCTCGAACCGCTAATTCAGGTAAACCCACGGTTGAATATCGAAAAGCGTGACCTTCAACATTCACCTCGACCTCAACCAGGTAGGGGTCAATCCCAATTAATGAACTACTTAATACGCGTGCCAGCATGACTAACTCCTTTTTGAAGAAACACCAATATGAAGGCCAGAATGACCTTCTTGATAATGAACCTATTTTGGGTGGAGCAGGGGAGAACGTCCCTGGTTAGCTGGACATATTCTCTAGATTAGAAATTGAAACAGGACTTTACATACAGTTTTGATCAAAGGCCTGTTCAATAATGAGTTTATTCATGTATTTCCAGCGCCCACTATTGGACTGAGCGTTTGAAAATTTAAGATTGAAAGATGACATGCTTTCAAAGCCATGTTTTCTGGCCAGAGTTTCAAGTTTAACAGGGTCTTGCAGGGTTTCTGGTTGATTCTTGTTAAGACATTCTGTCTCAACAGCCAGCGCAACTATTCGGAGCTCTTCATCAGTGAGAACAAAAGCAGTAGATGGTGATGCACTTAGTGGCTTATATGCCATGGGAGGATCAATTTCTATGGCAGAATCAACGCTTTTTCTAGCTTCTGAAGCAGCAATTTTGCGCTCAATGGCCTTTTGCTCAAGAACCTCGTCCTTAGGAAGTCGTGATTCTGGTGCGGTTGTCTTGCCCCAGAATAATTCCAGAACCGATTTATCATCAGATTTAATCTTTTGATGAGCATATTTTATGGCATTTATAAACGGTGTCGATTTGTTCGAATCGATTTCAAAATAGAGATCAATCCAGCCTATGAATTCATCCATGGCTGCATCACCATTGTCTTCCATGATCAATAAATTTTGCCAGATAAGGAATAAATTATCAATTTCTTCATTAAAGTGATGTGTATTTCGAGGAGAAGTGGCTATGGTCTCGTTTACAAGCTTTCGAATTTCATAGGCGCTGGAAATATATGCAAAAAGAAAGGTCTGCTTCTCCTGTGGGGTCAGAGCTGACCAATAGATACTCTGTGCAAATGCCACATGTTCTTCAGCAGTATCAAGGTTTCTGGATTCTTGAGCAAACGAGGGCTGGAACAGAGTCATTGTGAAAACAGCGATGCAAAAAAGAGTGTTCCTCATAGAATTTCCTACTGGTTTATTAAAAGTACCCTAAATCTAAGCTCAGATTCAAATACAAGTACAAAAAAATAAATGATGGGGCTGATTTAAGGGTCGACCCAGTACCCTTCACTTTTTATCAAATCGATCAATGAATCTACAGCCTCAATTTGTGGGACATGGGGTCGAACCACCATCTGCCCACGATACAGGGATACTTTGCCTGGTCCAGTACCTACATAACCAAAATCGGCATCGGCCATTTCACCAGGTCCATTAACAATACATCCCATTATCCCAATCTTAACACCTTTTAAGTGACTGGTTCGATGTCTGATTTGAGCGGTGACCTCCTCCAGATCAAATAGAGTGCGACCACAAGATGGACAAGCAATATACTCTGTTTTGGTCATGCGACTTCGGCTCGCTTGCAGAATACCAAATGAAAGCTCATTTAAACCTTTTACATGGGGGTTGTTTGATCTCAACCAAACCCCATCAGCCAACCCATCGTTGAGGATAGCCCCAAATTCAGCAGAGGTGGAGAGCAGAAATTCCTCACGAACCTCGTCATTGAGTTTATTAAGGAGAATGACGGGTTGTCTGTTCCCCTGATTCGTTAACTCTAGAATGAATCTTCGTAAATCGGCCATTTGATGCTCATTATTTGAACTGAGAAGCCAGATGATGCTGGGGTCTATTGGTAAATCACTGATGGATTCATGGGTGTCAACCTGGACAAAATTGACCACATTATGTTGAGACAATGCTGTGGAATAGGATTCAAGAGTGAAGCGGGGATATTTATTGTCCCTTGATGGCAAACTAGTCCAAGTCTCTGAATCATAGAGACATAAGCAATTGTCTGAAAGTTTGATATCTATATCATTTTGACCGAAATAGAGAATATCTGCGCCCTGATCTCCAGCTACCCAGCTCTTGCTCACCAACTCAAAGTGGTAGCCTGCTTCCTTCAGGTGATTGTCAGGGCTGCCGTCTATCTGTGACAGGTCAGCAATGACAACTGGTACTTGATCGCCACCCACAGTCGAGAGGGGGATTGTCTCGCGTCGCCGGTATTCAAACATATTGATGGGAAGATTGCCAAGCGGTTCTATGTCCTGGTGTTGAGCAATATGTTCGATTGATTTGACGATGGAAATGGCCACTGGAATTTCTGCTTCAGGCGCTTCTGTGAGAGAAACTCTGATGGTATCACCAAGACCATCCCGAAGCAGCGAGCCGATCCCCAGTGATGATTTGATCCTGGCATCGTCGCCGTCACCGGCCTCAGTTACACCCAGATGCAGGGGATAATTGAAGCCCTCCCGATTCATCTGGTCCACCAGCAGGCGGTATGCTTGAATCATGATGCGGGTGTTGCTGGCCTTCATGGATATGACCAGGTCATGAAATTGGTTGTTGGCACATATTCGCACAAACTCCATGGCCGATTCAACCATCCCTTTCGGAGTGTCACCATAGTGACTAAGGATTCTGTCTGAAAGCGATCCGTGGTTAGACCCTATGCGCATCGCAGTTCCCTCTTCCCGACACAATTTCACAAGGGGTGTGAATCTTTCTTTGATGCGATCCAATTCCGCCTGATACTCATTCTGATTGTATTCCAGCACCTGAAATCTTTTACGATCCACATAATTTCCTGGATTCACCCGCACCTTCTCCACCAGTTTGGCTGCCTCCTCAGCAGCTCTGGGAACAAAATGAATATCTGCAATGAGGGGAACCGTGTATCCGCGCTTTTTTAGTTCGGCTTTGATGACACCCAGGTTGTGGGCTTCTTTTACGCTGGGAGCCGTAATTCTCACGTAATCGCAGCCTGCTTCCACCAACCGGATGGTTTGCGCAACCGTGCCTTCAGTATCCATTGTATCTGTGTTGGTCATTGATTGAACACGGATGGGATGATTTCCACCCATGGGGATATCACCAATGTGGACCACACGACTTTGATACCGATGATATCGGGTTAGGGAAACAAGTGACTCTGAAAAATGGGTGTTCATGTATATGAATTATCCTTGATTATTATGTTCAATTCTAATCAATCTAAAGAGGAGCATGGGTGAAACCAATCGTAATACCGGATTTGATGATCTGATTTAGGAAGTATGAATAACAATAATCCCTGAAGTTGTGCCTTGTTCAGAGCGGGCACTCAATTTATTTTCATCGTCTTATAAAGGAGTAACTAAATAATATGCCACGCAGCAACGTATATAGTAAACGCCGACAAAAATTATTAAATCTCATGGGTGGGGGTATTGCTATCCTCAGGGGAGCACCTGAACAAATTAGAACCAATGACACTGAATACCCCTACAGGCAAGATTCCGATTTCTTCTATCTCACCGGTTATACCGAACCAGGCGCTGCCTGTATCATCAATCCCAATAATAAGGATAAACCATTTACCTTATTTGTACTTCCCCAGGATCCCAAAAAGGAAGTCTGGACAGGTTGGAGACTGAGTTTTGAAGATACTGTTGATCAATATGGAGCTGATCAGGCTCAGGATATAGCAGAATTTGAGACAGCTGCACTAGAAGCAATGAAGACTGCTGCAAAAGTATACACAAACTTAAACCACGATAAAGTCCACCAGTATAAGATGTTGGATCTGGTTGGACAGGTACGCAAACAAGTTCAGCGTACAGGTGGGGGTCCAGAAGGCCTCGAATCCGTGGGTTCGCTTACTCACGGCATGAGACTAATCAAGGACGAACATGAGTTAAATCTGATGCAAAAAGCAGCTGATATCTCTGCAGCCGCCCATTCAAAAGCCATGCAGGCATGCTCACCTGGCATGTATGAATATCAACTCCAGGCGGTTCTGGAAAGTCATTTTGTTCATGAAGGCAGTACAGGACCTGCCTATTCCTCAATTGTTGGGGCTGGAGATAATGCTACTGTATTGCATTACATAAAAAATCGTGATCAAATCGTCGATGGTGATATGATACTTATTGATGCTGCGGCTGAATACGATATGTATGCTGCTGACATAACCAGAACATTTCCCGCCAATGGCAAGTTCTCTGAGGCTCAAAGTGCCATCTATCAAGTCGTGCTCACTGCACAGAAGGCAGTTATTGAAGCTTCCAAACCTGGTGTCACTTTTCAGGAGCTCCATGACATGGATTTGCGGCTCCTGGTCGAGGGAATGATTGCCATCGGACTCCTGAACGGTACAGTAGATGAGGTCATTGAAAACCAAAGTTATGAGGAATATTTCATGCATAAGACCGGACATTGGCTGGGGCTTGATGTGCATGACATGGGAAACTATATGGCAGATGGTGAATCTATTGTGCTGAAGCCTGGCATGGTGTTTACTGTAGAGCCCGGGATTTATGTGAATTCAAAATCCAAGGCACCCGAGAAATTTAGAGGTATTGGGATACGTATTGAGGATGACATCCTTATCACTGAGACTGGGAACAAAAATCTCACAGCGGCAGTTCCCAAAGAGATCGCTGACATTGAAGCGTTAATGAGTAGAGATTGAGTCAGGAATAAAAATGAAATTACTTCTTAAACAAAGTGGATTGATTCTACTGCTTATAGTCCTGGTTACCGTGGGCTGTAAAAGTGAGACCAAGAATCCAAATTATAACCCCAATGAGTTTACGCTCATGGTTGCAGCCAGCAATGATGGGGAAGTAGGACCCTGCGGCTGACGATCCAATCCACTTGGCGGTCTTGCCAGGAAGCATACGATTATAAAAGGATTAATAGAAACAGAGGCAACCTACTTTGTTGATGCCGGTGATGCGTTATTCAAATATCCCTACATTGCTGGGGATCAAGTTGAACACTTAAAAGAAGTGGCCACGGCTATCATAGCAGCCTACAATGTGATGGAATGTCGGGTCATGAATGTGGGTACAAATGATCTTGCCGCCGGTCTTGATTTCATACTTGAAATGGAACAGAAGGCGAATTTTCCCTTCATTTCAGCCAATACAAAAGATGCAAATACTGACAAATTCCTTTTTGAACCCTATACAATTATTAAAACACATGACCAGACCCTGGGTTTTGTCGGTATCACCAAGGGTGATAATAGAGTAAAAGAATTTGCTTTTTCAGATCCCATTGAGGCTGCTCAAAAATCAATTGATGAAATTAAGGACAAGGTTGATCTGGTTATTTTAATGGCTAATGTGGATGAAAAATTGGAAAAAGCTTTGACTGCTGAGGTTGAAGGTATCGATTTTCTTATCCGCTCTAAATCTGGATCCCTTCAGCGAAATCCACGACAGCAGGATGGGACGACCATCATTCGTATTGGTAAACAAGGGAAGTATGCCGGTATTTTGCGGATAAGAAATGTTGACAATGTGAGTCAAATGAAAAATGTGAGCTCACAGTATACACGCATTAAGTTTGCAGATAATCGGCTTAAAGCCATGACCAAAGGTCTTGAAGAGGGGGTCACGCTTGAAGAACATTTCGCCGATGATGAAAACAGACTCAAACTCATTTCTCGACTGCGCAATGAGCGGGAAACAAATGTAGAACTCATCAAGAAGTTGAAAAATAGCTACTACCTTGAACCCATTGCTCTAAACGAAAAAATAGAAGATACCCCTGAGGTTGCTGAGATTGTAAAGGATTATATGCCTGAAGAGAAAGAGCAGGTTAAAAAGGTCAAGGTCAAAGAACAGTAGTGAGCATTATAAATCGGATATAAAAAAAAGAGGCTGAATAAATCAGCCTCTTTTTTTTGAGCGAGAGACCGGACTCGAACCGGCGACAACCACGTTGGCAACGTGGAGCTCTACCAACTGAGCTACTCTCGCATAGCTGTCTGCCATCAGAGACGGCCTAAAAGCGGCGTGAATATAAATCTCGCCAATGGCGGGGCAAACAATTTTTCCCTTTAAATATTACCTCTTGGGTAGACAAATCATCAATATGATCAATTTGGACAATAATATCTCCCTGAGCTATATCATATTGATATATTTTTAGATCATATGATGATTTATCCTTCTAAAAGAATGTATTAATAAAAATTTCTTAAGTATTTAATATACAGTATCTTAGGAACTATTGGAGGGAAGTGGCATATGGTTTGAGATAGATGAGACCATGATTTATAACGGAACACATTCAAAGGGGAGAGAATCATGAACAAAACTAAACTAACATTAATTGCACTCGTTCTTTTACTTGGCGCAACACAAGTGATGGCCAATCGGAAATTGGATAGGAATTGTTGCCAACCTATGCCAGTAGGTGGACTTGAAACCTTGAGCCGAAATACTGTATATCCAGCTTTTGCTCTTAAGGTAAAAAATGGTGCGGATGTCATATTAAATTTCCATGTGGATAAGAATGGCAATGTTTCGAACATCCAGGTTGCCAAAAGTGGTGGTGACATGTTTGACGAATCAGCAATTAAGGCAGTGATGAATACGCAATGGACACCAGCAATGCAAAACGGACATCCCGTAGCATTGACTTTTGCATTACCATTTGAGTATCGCTCCAAATAGTTGAATTCAACATAGTTTATTGACAGATTTATGGGTATAGATAAAATAGGCGGGCTGCTGGCTTGCCTGTTTTGTTTAAAGCGGCTTTATATTTATCTCCACATTAACCATATTGTATTTTAGCGTTTTCAAAGCATCCAGGGCGGCATCTATATCCAGACTGAATGTTTCCTCGCTGCCATAGTTGAGCAGATGGGCAACCGAGAGGTTATAGGCTTTTGAAATTTTAGACAGGGTCGAGAAGGTAGGATCGGCCAAACCTCTTTCAAGCTTGCTGATATAGCTTTTATCCAGACCAGCACTTGCAGCGAGATCTTTTTGTAGAATCTGGTGTGATTCCCTCACCAACCTTAATTGTTTTCCAATATCCATGTCTAATTCTCCCCATTTTGAATGGTACTGACACACTTTATCGCTGACCTTGGAAGTATGGCAAAATATAATTGAACCTGGACCATATATTAATGTTTTTCGATAATTTAATGCTTGGGTGGGGAAAAGGATTAAATTGGTGACAATGGGAAACTTAGAAATTGGAGATACTCACAGTCTCCGCCAGCAAATGGTGTCGGATCAGCTTCTGAGAAGAGGGATACAACAACCTGCTATTTTGGATGCTTTTCAAGAAATACCCAGGCATCTCTTTGTTCCACATAGTTCTCCCCGGGAAGCTTATGCTGATCAACCACTTCCCATAAAATCAGGACAGACTATAAGCCAGCCATATATTGTGGCACTTATGCTGAGTTACCTCGACATACGACCAATTCATCATGTCCTTGAAATCGGAAGTGGCAGTGGGTACGCCACCGCAGTACTCTCAAAATTATGTCATCACGTCACCGGGATTGAAGTTTATGGAGAATTGCTGGACGAATCTATGAGCATAATAAATCAGCTTGAACTATCCAATATTGATCTCAAGCACGCTAGCGCCTGGGAACATTTCGAGGAGAAAATGGTTTATGATCGTATCATTCTCTGGGCTAGTCCCCCCAGGATTCCAGAGCATATATTCCATAGTCTGAAAGAAGGGGGCATCTTGGTCGCTCCTGAGGGAAAATCAGATCAATATGTGTGGATTTGTACCAAGAAAGATGGCCATATTATAAAAAAGAGAAAAGATCCCGTAAGATTTGTGCCCTTAGTGCAAGGGTCGGTAAAGGAAATTGATAGAAACATTCAAAAGAAACGAGGAAAAGATGGATAGACTATACAAATCCAATAAAGATAAAGTCTTTGAAGGAGTCTGTGGAGGTATTGGAGAATATTTCAATATAGATCCGGTTATCATCCGCCTGATGTGGGTGGTTCTGGTAGTATTTGGGGGTACTGGGATCGTAGCCTATATCATCGCTATGTTAATTATACCCAAACATCCAGAATTGGGAACTGAAGAAGTAACTCCTGAATCAGAGATTACTCCTGAGACTTATTCGAACAGGTTTTGGGGAATCATTATGATGGCTGCTGGAATCCTGTTACTGTTTGGTATTGTTGGACCCATCGCAGGTGTGTTTGCTGGCATAGCCATGGCTATGGGTCATGTTCTATGGCCAGTTTTGATTATTGGTCTAGGTCTATATCTGTATTTTAACCATGCTGATGAAACCAAATCTTCGCTGGATGGAATATTCCCGCCTGGCAAAAAGCTCTATAAATCTCGCTCAGATAGAAAAATCTCCGGGGTGTGTGGGGGAATCGGTCAATACCTTGATTTTGACTCTAATATTATACGCATTTTATGGGCGGTAGCCACCTTGGGGTCCTTCGGCCTGGGTGTTCTGGCTTATGCAGCACTGGCCATTTTTCTAAGTGAATCAGATTAATCGGTACTCCCGACATCCACACACTGATTCTTTAAAACCGGGATATAATATGTTTCGTTTTCGATCTGTGATCCTTCGTACACTCTTGACTTTTATCCTGATAATTGGTGCCCATGCACAACATGTATACCAAAAGGGGACTTTTGTTAGTTTTCCCGCAGGGAAGCACGTGAACCACAGTTTTTACAGCACATGGAATATATATTTCGCAGTTGAAGACGGTGTAATCGTATACAATCACCACAAAGGTGACTGGCTGGATCCCATCACTGCCAGTAATGGGTTGAGCCAATATCCCGTTTTACGGGTATGGCAGAATGCAGGTACACAAGATGTCTGGATGGTGACACCGGATTTTGTCTTTGTCTATGATGAGCTCGCTGATTGGATGTCCAAAATCCCCTTGCCTGCTGATCCCAAATTTTCAGGAACTTATGAAATTGGGATTTCCCATGCCTATGTCATCGTGTCAGCCTCCTCTCAGGAAAGTGTTGGCAAATATTCTACATTATTTTCAAAAACCGCTGGAACCTTTGAAAAGTGGGGAGCGAATACGGATTTAGATATAGACTGGGAGGCTGTGGAGTGGATTCACTCGGTGTCAGACGGACTCATGGATATCTATGAATCCCTCCCGGTACAAAAAGTGAGGGATGGTTCGTTTGATTCAGAAGGTAAACTACATCTCGATGGTCATCCCAGAAATTCCCTCGGTGTGGTTTCATCCCTTACCAGAGAGAGAGATGCAGGTGAATCATTTTTAAGCACATATGGCATGGGGATTTTTCATCAAGATATTCATGGTGGTGAATTCACAAGTTTACCCTATGGGTTATTATCACCAGATGTCATGGCACTCGATATTTATGAAGAAAAACTAGTCATCGGTGGTAGGGCAGGATTGACATATATGGATAGCACCACTTTTCAATATGATGAGGCTATTCGAGACATCGCCTGGGATTACTCATTTATCTCCGATATCGATGTTAGGGCTGAGGATTTGCTTATTGCTGCAAAGGGTGGAGTTTTTCGGCAAGGCCAGACCCAGGGTAGCTGGGAGAGGGTTCTTACAAAAAAAGATCTGACAAGTGATCGAATATACTCAGTGGCTATTGGGCAGGGCGGCAATATTATGTTGGCCACAGAGCGCAATGCCTATCTTTATCATGAATCTGGGTCGATTTTGCAGACCTTATTCCCCACAGGACTAAACTGGCCTGTATTCGATATAAATTACAAAGCTGGACGTTTTTATCTTTCAACATATTATGGGCTGTATATTTATGATGAAGCCTCACTTCAGTTTAATTCTAAGGTAAACTCATCAGGTGAAATCCTGCCAATTTCTGAGGATGCTGCTAGCGATCCAATCTATGAAAGTGTAATAGTTGGGGATATGCTCTGGGCCAGCACACATAGGGGTTTACTGAAGGTGAATCTGCTTTCAAAAGCAGGCGGATTCCATCTATCACCCAACACGCCCTTTAAACCAAGAGGGCTAGCCGCCGCAGGGAAAAGTATCTGGATTGGTACAGATATTGGATTATATAGTTTTAACTCCAAATCGTCGTCGTGGCGACATTACACGGTTAACGATGGACTGATTAGTAGTTTTATCACTGATTTGATCATGAAAGATGGCTATATTTGGGCTGGAACCAACTTAGGATTAACGAGGATAAAGTGGAAAAATCTATATTGAAAATATCATTATATACCCTGTTAACAGTATCTCTGTTTGTGGGTTGTGCTGAACAGACTGTGAATCAGGAAAACGATTTGACCCTGCCTGATTTTTCCTTCATCGGACTGTCTGAGCCACTTGCCGATAAAGAAAACATCAAGGTCTCAGTCCATGTAAAAATTCCCTATACAGAACTTCAATTTGTTCGAGCCGGTGATCACTATCTTGCAAGGTATGAAGTTGCTGTCAATCTTGCAGATAAAGATAAAGAGCGAATAGTTGGAGCAATATGGAGTGATTCATTGCTCCTGTCAGAGTATAAGGATACCAGAAATAATTCAAACACAATCACATCGGTTAAGTCGTTTACAGTACCAGCTTCTCAACTCACAATAAACGTTCGTGTTACCGATCTTTATACCAAGAAATCCTCAATTCTGAGTGATGGAGTGGATCAGTCAAAAATGTATGCTGGTGCATTGTCACTGGGCAATATCATCATCATGGACACAGGATCCGAAGGCAACTCCAAGCTGCTCATGAATGAATCCTTTTATGAGATAATTGATACACTCAGCTTTAAGGTTCGTCTCCTTGGTGACAATCATCCTTTCAAGATCAAGTATGAATTAAAGGTGAAGGATGAAACCAAAGTGAATAAAACGGTTTTAATTGATCATATCGGATCAATCGACTCTGTCCTCAGTTTTACAGTGCCTCTCACTGATATGCATTATTCCAACTATACACTTTTCTTTGCCGCTGAAGATGTGCAGGGAAACAGAGTGATAACGAAAACAAATTTCAGAGTTAGAATCAGAGGTGTCAATTTTGAGGTGGAGGATATGGACCAAGCTGTTAAACAGCTTACGTATCTTGCAAGTGATCGCCAGATCAAAGAAATGATGATCGGCTCAGAGCTTGAAAAAACTGAGAAATTCAAAGCTTTTTGGGCTGCACTAGATCCCACTCCCGGGACTGTGGAAAATGAGCTAATGGAAGAATACTATAGACGTGTAGCCTTCTCCATGGAAGCTTTCACTGTTGTACAGGAAGGCTGGAAAACGGATCGAGGCATGATTTATATTCTATTTGGACCTCCTGATGAAATTCAACGGGGACCATTTGAGATTGATAGGAAGCCATATCAAGTGTGGGAATATTATCTCATCGGGAAGCAATTTGTTTTCAGAGACGAAACTGGATTTGGAGACTTCAGATTAGATCACAACTATCTGGACCAGGGAGATTGGCGATTCCGATATTAGTATCGTCTGGCTCTCTTTTATTTTAATAAAAGTCCTGCTTTAGCTCCTTCGTTCTAACCCCTTAAAATAAAGCACTGATACGCCAATTAATGGGTGCTATTGGCTCAAAAATTTATAGATTTTGCATCGCCCTAAAAAAAGTGTTTTTCGGGCAACAGATAAAGTATTGTTTTCAAAGACCTGAGAGCACTTTTCAGGCACGAGAGGGCAGATGGCTACAAAATTTTCAAATTTCCGCAACTGGATGGGTGTAGACATCGCAGTTGACCTTGGTACAGCAAATACACTGATCTACGTTCGTGGTCAGGGAATCGTTTTAAACGAACCGTCTATTGTTGCAAAATCTAAATCTTCCGGCAAAGTCATAGCAGTAGGGAATGAAGCCAAGCGTATGGTTGGCAAAGTTCATCAGGAGATTGAAACCATCCGCCCATTGCGGGATGGTGTTATTGCTGACTTTGAGATGGCTGATAGCATGCTCCAGGGTTTCCTGAACAAGCTACCCATCTCAAAATTGGCACGTCCTCGCATGATCATCTGCGTTCCTTCAGGTATCACTGAAGTTGAAAAAAGAGCAGTCAAAGAATCTGCAGAACGCCGCAATGCCCGCGAAGTATTTCTCATTGAAGAACCTGTGGCTGCTGCCATTGGTATCGGAATTGATATCAGCGAACCTGTTGGCAACATGATTGTGGATATTGGTGGCGGAACAACCGAGATCGCTATTATTGCTCTAAACGGCATTGTGACCAAAGAATCACTCAGGGTAGCCGGTGATGAGATGGACGAAGCCATTATTCAACACTTCAAACGCGATCACAATCTGCTCATCGGAGAAAGAACGGCTGAAAGCATAAAAATGAATGTTGGTTCTGCACTACAGGGTACCGATTACAAGCTCTCGGTTAAAGGCCGTAACATGATTGCTGGAATACCAAAAACCATCGAGGTTTCATCCTCTGAAATCAGAGACGCGCTTCGAGATACCATTGATCTCATTGTGGATGCAGTCAAAATGTGCCTCGAGCGCACACCACCAGAACTGAGTTCGGATCTATTGGACCGAGGTATCATTCTCACAGGCGGTGGAGCCCTGCTCCAGGGCTTTGACAAAAGAATGCGTCTGGAAGTAGATCTTCCCGTAAACGTTGCAGAATATCCCCTGCTTTCCATTGTTCAGGGCACTGGCAAAGTCTTGGATAGTATTGAACGCTACGAGGATGTTCTTTATTGAGTCATTTACCCGCTTTATAGGTTAAATCTTGGCAACACAAGCACCTTCGATTTCTCGATATAAACCTCTGGTAAACCTCATAGCAGCAATAGCTCTATCTCTTCTAATAATAGCATCCAGCGGTACAGCAGCCATGAGTCGCACACGCGGTCTTGTTCTAGAGGCATCTGCCTATCTGTATGTGCCTATTCAATGGGTTAAAACCATTTTTACAATTGAAAAGGACTACCGCGAACTTCAACAGCGTCACATCAAAGCTCAGATCGACCTGAACAAATCCAGAACCCTTCTGAAGGAAAATCAACGGCTCCGGAGTATGCTGGGATTCAAGGGGGATAGGAAATTTAATGTTATTCCAGCCAATGTGCTATCCGATGTGGGGAGCCATACCATGAACAGCCTAACCGTTGATCAAGGTTCTGAGGACGGAGTTACACTGCTTTCTGGTGTTGTGGATGCCCAGGCACAATTAGTGGGAAAGGTTGTGGCAATATCAGCAAACACCGCCCTTGTTCAATTGGTGAGTGATAAAAATTTCCGCGTGTCGGTTCGGGAAATGCGTTCCAGGGATGTGGGTATCCTTAGCTATTCCTTGAAAACTGGCTATGTGATTCAAGATGTGCCTAAAAATGCTGAAGTAATTGCCGGCGACTCTGTCGTAACCTCAGGTTTCAGTGATATCTTTCCAGAGCATATTTTTGTTGGCTGGGTGTCAACAATTTCACCTGTTGTGGAAGATTATGTAAAATCCGTTCGTGTTGATCTGGCCGCCGACTTTAATCGTATTGAAGAAGTATTTATCCTGAAATAATATGTTTGGTATCATTAAAAATAGTATCCTGGGTCTGCTTGTACTCATATTTCAATGGATGTTGGGTGATATATTCAGCCTTTATGGCTTAACCCCAAGTTTCCTGGTCATCTTTATCATCTACATTGGATTAACCAACAGTCAACTGCATGCCATATGGCTGGGATTCTTTTTAGGGTTCATCATCGATGCCCTGGCTAGCACCGACATGATGGGCATTACAGCTCTGGCGCTTTCTACAGTGGGATATCTATCTGGAATCTTTCATGGCAGAATTGTCAGAATACCAGTCATGGTTCAGTATCTTCTCTATACTGGCTTCCTGCTTGTCTTTTTTCTTCTTACTGTCATGATCTCTCTCCAGGACTCACAGTTTTCTACTGGGAATATTGTCTTTCTGGTGCTTCTTCCCAAGACACTCTATACACTAGCTCTACTGAGCGGGAGCTTTATCGTTCTAAAAGTCGGAGCAGAATAATGCTCCAGGGCAGGAACATCGTAGAGGGCTGGAGATCACTTCTTGTCCACGGTCTTCTAGCACTCCTTTTTATTATACTTATCGGTCGTTATTACTACTTGATGATCGTATTTCACGAAAAATACGCTGAGAAGGCAACTGCAAATCACATTCGTGCTGTTCCCGTTTTAGCATCCCGGGGAGTGATATATGATAGAGAAGGAAACCTCATTGTAGACAATGCCCCAAGCTATACAATCTCTGTAATACCCATTGAAGTAAAGGATAAACCTGAATCGCTGGAACGTCTATCAAGCGTTATGGGTGTATCTGTTGAAGAGATTAATCGTCGTATTGTAAAAAATCGGCGTGGCTCTTTTGCTCCAGCCAAAGTCTTTAGCAGGGTGCCTTTTGAGAAGATATCCCACTTGCAGGAGCATCGACTCGAGCTTATTGGTGTGACTTACAGCATTGAGCCCATCCGAAATTACGTCTCTGGTTTAGACTTGTCGCATGCCCTGGGGTATACACGGGAGATTAACAGGGATGATTTGAATCGCTTCAAAAAGGATTCTGACTACCAGCCTGGAGATCAGGTGGGGTGGAAGGGTATGGAAAAATTTTATGAATCAGAATTACATGGTCGCAGGGGATTTAGATATATAGAAGTAAATGCACTTGGTCAGGAAATTGGTGAAGTACCAGACCGTGCACCTATCAATCCAATTCCGGGTCATGATCTCATATTGAGCATCGATTCCTACATCCAGGCGGCCGTAGAAAAAGCTCTGGCCGATTCCTCTGGGTCAGTGGTCATGCTAAACCATAAAACAGGTGAGATTCTCGCCTATGCCAGTCGCCCTGGCTACGATCTTGAGATGCTCTCAGGAAGAATTTCCTCAAAAGATTGGGATGCCTTAATGCAGGATCCTCGCAAACCGTTGTATGACAGAGGGATACAGGGCCTTTATCCAGCGGGCTCCACTCTCAAACCTCTGGCAGCTCTCTATTCACTGGAAAACCATTCCAATGCAAAAGAGAGAACCTATGTTTGTCATGGGTCATATCGCCTGGGAAATCGTTCCTTTGGATGTTGGAAAAAAGGAGGACATGGCAAAATGAACCTGCATGATGCCATCCAACAATCCTGCAATGTATATTTTTACAATCTGATACAAGATATTGGAATTGAAGACTGGGCCCTTATTGCCCGTGAATTTGGATTTGGACAGCGTGCCAAAATTGATATCCCAGGTGAAAATAAAGGTCTTGTTCCAGATACAAAATATATGAATCGTAAATACGGTGTGAATAACTGGACCAGGGGAAACCTGTTGAATATCGTTGTCGGACAAGGTGATGTTCTGGTCACCCCCTTGCAACTGGCCCAATTCGCTGGAATGCTTGCCCAAAGAGGCACTCAATTCCAACCCCATTTTGTAAATAAGATCGTGTCAAAAAATGGAACTTTGATTAAAGAGATTAATTCACCCTCAAAAAACAGGGTCAGTGCTTCAAAAGATTCCTGGGATTTTGTTCAGCAGGCCATGTGGGATGTGGTAAACGGAAAAAAAGGAACTGCCAAAGCCGCACGCCAAAAAGATTGGGATATCTATGGCAAAACTGGAACGGCCCAGAATCCTCATGGTGAAGATCATGCCTGGTTTATTGGCTTTAGTCTGGATGAGCGCTATCCATATTCCTGGGCAGTTCTCTTAGAAAACGGTGGTGGTGGTGGTGGAAAAGCTGCGCCACTTATTGGTAAGGTTTTAAGAACCATTGCGAAAAGACCCTCATGAATATCAGAAGCTATGTCCTCCTAAGATTTAAAGAACTTGAGTGGAGCACACTCATATTAGTCATTCTCCTTTCAGCAAGTGGATTACTGGCCATCTATAGTATTGAGGTACAGCATGAATCCGGTGCTGAATACTTTTTTCGACAAAGCATATGGACAGTTGTTGGATTAGGTTTATTTCTAACGGCCTTCTTCTTACCGCGAAAGTTGATTCATAATTTGACCTATCCTGCTTATGGGGTTGGAATTGTCCTTCTACTTATTCCGATCATGACAAAAAGTGGCAATGAGGTCAGCAGATGGATCACTCTTGGTAATATTGGATTCCAACCATCTGAGTTCATGAAAATATTGCTCCTATTGGCGCTTGCTAAATACTTTGCCGATCATAAAAGGAGACTCTCAACCGTCAAGGAATTGATGACACCCGTAGCCATGGCTTTGGGGCCAACAATTTTAGTCCTGGTCCAACCAGATCTTGGAACCGCGTTGGTGTATTTTGGAATATTGATTGTGATAATATTTTGGGCGGGTATAAAGCCACTCCATTTCTTTCTCCTCCTGGCACCAATCCTTTCCATGTTGGCAGCATTTCAGACATTAACCTTTTTCCTCTGGATGGGGATTATCATTGTGGTTTTGTACTTCAACCACCTCCCGTTTTGGACAAAAATTCTAAATTTCTTTATCAATGTTGGATTAGGTGGGATAACGAATTTGCTCTGGGCATTGTTAAAACCTTATCAACAACAACGAATTCTATCCATGATTGATTCTGATTCCGATCCACTTGGGGCTGGATATCAGGTATCTCAATCATTAACAGCATTTGGATCAGGCGGCCCCTTTGGAAAAGGACTGGGAGAAGGCACACAAACCCACTTAAAGTTCCTTCCAGAGCAACATACAGATTTTATCATGACCGTGATAGGAGAGGAGTTTGGGTTTGTTGGTGTCCTGGTGGTGATCACACTCTTCTATTTGCTAATTGCTAAACTTATCACCCAGGCCTATAACAGCAAATTTCGGTTTGATAGCGTCATTCTCATTGGAATTGCATCCATTTATACATTTCATGTATTTGTCAATCTGGGGATGATCGTAGGTATCATGCCTGTAACCGGTATCCCCTTGCCCTTCATTAGCTATGGCGGGTCATTTATGGTCACTTCAATGATATTGGCAGGTCTCTCAGTAAATATGTCCTCAGTAAGACGAGCGGTTGGGTAGTGTCTCCAGCCCCCTGAGACCACTACATTTAGCGTTGCGACTACCTGTGGTGAGGTTAAATTGACGCCCGTATGATTTCTTGTCTTAACTCCCAGCAGAAAGTGGCTTAAGCAATGTACAAAAGAACGTTCGCTCTTATTTTGATACTAGCACTAATCATTGGTTGTGGTGGTTCTAAAGAACTGCAGCAGGAACTTAGTGAAGTAAAACAGGATACTCAGGGTACAGATAGCACTCTGGTGGTTCTTGATGCCCGGTTGAAAGAGTTCTCACAAGAAGTCAAAGCCATGCGCGAAACATACAATGAGAACCACATCAGTCTTGAAAATTTATATAAGCTCAATGCTGAGTCTAAACGTTCAATCGATGAACTTACTTCAGAGGTTGATGCAAAATTGGCTAGTGAACGAAGCCGAGTTGATTCTGTTTCTAGTGAATCACGGCAAACAAGTGATGAGCAAATTTCAGGCTTACAAGCTGAACAGGCAGGTATTAGAGAGTCGATTGCCGGATTAGGCACATCAATTCAAAATACTCAATTTCAAGTTGATAGTATTTATGCAATTATGGATCCTGAAAAAATGGCCGTCCTTGAAGAAAATTTACTGAATATCGTAAGTCAATTTTCACTCTTGGATTCCTCTTTCTCCGAATTTCAACTCAATGTTGCCGATCACATGATGAGTTCTGATGATCAATTATCAACCTTAGAATTAAATGCAAAGGTACAGGATAGCTCCAACTATGATATTCTATCCCAGTTGGTATTCCTGGAGAATAAAATAATCTCGCTTACCAATTCGTTTAATGAGCTAATGGCCATGCCATCTACCACACCAAATATTGTCCGAACACCAATGACTCAGACACCAGTACAACAGTCCCCAGCTA
Source organism: Candidatus Neomarinimicrobiota bacterium (assembly GCA_016784545.1). NCBI lineage: Bacteria > Pseudomonadati > Fidelibacterota > Fidelibacterota bacterium. Next base: position 1,308 of record JADHUM010000050.1, on the reverse strand, counting down.
GGGCAAAGATGGATTATGAGACGTATAAACAACACTATATCGATGCATTAAGCTCGTATCAAAATGGCGACTTCATGGGTGCCATTGATGCTTTTGAGATGTTGATTAGTAATGATTCGCAGAATGACTATGCTGACAATGCTCAGTATTGGATTGGAGAATCCTATTACGCTTTAGATGAGTACTCAAAGGCTATAGAAGCATTTAGAAAAGTGATGCAATTTAATGATTCCAACAAAGCCGAGGATGCACAATTAAAGATTGGATATTCCTACCTCAATAGCGGCGATAAAGCCCGCGGTTACAATGAATTAGAACGGCTTCTGGATATGTTCCCTGAGAGTTCCTACCGGGAAAAAGTCAAGCAAATCCTCGCCTCCAGATAAATAGGTTATAAAAAAAAGAATTCTATGCCAACAAAAATTTACTATCTCTCCTCAGAAGTAGCTCCTTTTTCTGAGGCAACTGACCTTGCGAAAATTTCAAACAAGGTTCCAACCCATTTTCAAGAAAAAAAGCAGGATTTCAGGATCTTTACCCCACGGTATGGTTTTGTCAGTGAACGTCGATATGTGATTCGTGAAGTGATTCGCCTCAAAGAGATTGAAGTAGAGTATAAAGGTGAAGTTGGATTTGGCGCTGCAAAGTCAGCCTTTGTCCCTTCCACACGTGTTCAAGTCTATTTTATGGAATATCAACCATATTTTGGTGGCAAAAATAAAACATTATACAAAGTGGCTGAAAATCGATACAATCAAAGAAATGCTGAGAAGTATTTCTACTTTTCAAAAATAGCTATCGAGAATCTAACTTATCTCTACTGGCAACCAGATTATATCCTATGTAATGACTGGACCACTGCCATGGTCCCCGTACTGTTTAAAACTGTTTATGCGGAAGAAGAATTCTTCACAGATATGAAGACAGTCTTGAATCTTGTCAATATAGAAGAGATGGGCAAGGTGGGTGCAAAGCAATACGAAATGGCAGGCCTGGAACCAGAAGATTATGCAGGATATGAGGATAATCTCCTGGGGCTGGCTATAAAGCATGCCGACGAGATCATTAGCATATCCATAAATGGTATAAGCAATAAAGATCAAATTGAAAAGAATAGCAAGATTCAGAAAGCCCTAAAGGCCGCTGGGAAAAAAGTGAAGTATTTTACTATTTCTGATGAAAGTGAAGAGGAATGGCAACAGCTCAATTTGGAATTGGAAACATTCTTTGGAGTTGAGAATTAAAACTCTGAATATTGACAGTGTTGACTCTAAACCAACAGAGTTAAGTGTTTGATCGCTTAACTCT
>JADHUM010000049.1 GCA_016784545.1 Candidatus Neomarinimicrobiota bacterium | reverse complement strand
ACCTCTGAATGATACGCTTCGCTCCATTCTGAACTCTCGGAGAAAGGAACGAGTACCGTTCCCATATACATACTCAGCCGTGTCACAATCGCTATCGCGCCGATTATTCCACACTGCCAAAATACCGGATGCTAATTTACATACACTTCGTAAAACCGCAGGTGCTCGCCTTATACAAAAGGGCGTTGATATTTATAGAGTATCCAAGTTCTTAGGTCACTCATCGGTAAAAGTTACAGAGAAACACTATGTAGATCTTTTAGAAGTCGATTATCAGGACATGTCAGATCTACTTGAGGACTCAACTAAAGTAGTATCCAAAGTATCTGAAGCGCGCGCGAATGGATGGGGTAAGGTAGCCTAAATGAATCACCTGAAACGTGTGTGCGCTATATGTGCCATTGATATACCAAAATGTACCAAAATAGCCCAATTTAGCTCCTAATATTGTATTGCAATAGTGTATGATTCTAGATACAAAAAACCCCAGGAACCGTTGTGGTACTAGGGTTTAGTTGTGGTGGCCAGGGACGGAATTGAACCGCCGACACGGGGATTTTCAGTCCCCTGCTCTACCGACTGAGCTACCTGGCCCCAGTCGTCTCGACTTGTCTCGGCGTAGCTATAAAAGCGAAGCCGGATAAACGAGCGCGCAATAATAAGATATGAGTCCCCTCCCCACAATAGCTATTTTGTCACTAAGCTGTCCAGGGTCTCGATTGGCAGGTCTGACATGTGAAAAATGTAGTGCCAACCCGCTACATTTCTGGTTCTGCTGATTGAACTGAACAGACCAATAAGCTGTCCATCTTCACTCAAAACAGGTGCACCGCTCATCCCCTGAACAGGAATGGCACCCACTTTGGGTGTTAGAATACCAGGTCGGGTGAGGGAACGCTCACAGATCACGGCCAGTGGGTAAACCGAGCCCTCATCAACTTCAAGGGCATGCACAACCCGACTGCTATCATTCAATCCCATGCCGCCAGGGAAGCCAAGTATATAGGCATCCTTACCTGAATATCCTGTGGGTACAAATTCCAGGCTTGTTGTCCGGCGCAGGTTTACGGGTTGCAGTATTGCCCAGTCCTGTTTTGAATATTCATCCTTGGAATAGCCCAATGCTACTACATTAAGAGCAAGCTTCTGACGAGAGATGGTTTGTGCTTCCAGGTCAATCAGCTTCCCAGAGTCCACATAAAATCCATGACCGGCTGTGAGGATATAGTCCCCCTTTGATATAAAGCTCCCGCTCTGCTGGACCCGCTCCTTTTCACCATCTTCATATTCTATGGTCAATGTGATGAGGAGGGTAGCTGCCAGATTGCTATCCAGCATTTTTCCCAGGGCAGGCTCGGTTTCTAACACGAGTTCAAGCTGCTCATGCCCTGCAGCATATAAATCACTGATTTCAATCAGCGATCTTTGCTGCTCGATGCCATCCTGTTTTAATGCAGTTGAACTACAGGCAATAAGGACGAAAAAACTCAATAAACCCAATTTCTGCATATCTAAAACTTCTCCCCCTGCTGTTCTCGAATCTGACTTCCCACCGGCCTGATACGTCCCCAAAGACTATAGACCAGGACAATACTGGCCACCACTTGTAACACAGAACACCAGAATCCAGCCGGAGTCGCCAGACTCTGAGGGTAAAGCCCCTGCAGAATTTCGACAATAAAGCGTAGGAGTGTAGCAACAGTGAAAACGTAATAACTGGTACGAATAATGGTGGGGTTATAGTTTTTATCGTCCTTTTTGGCTCTGGGGAAAAACCAAACCGCCACACCCAGTATCATCATAAACACACCACCCATGAGCAAGACATGGGTGTGGGCTTGAATCATGGTAAACGGCATTGACCAACCGAAAACTCGGGCACCATACATATATAGCCCGGAAAAAAGACCCAGGACAAAAAATCCGAAAGCTGTTTTTATAAAATATCGAGCATTGGTAAACATATCCCAAGGTCTCCAAACGATCAAATTAAGCCGCACAACATAGAGTAGACTTTTTTTGAGCTAAAAGGAAGCTTCTAATGCCCGTTTCCACTTCACGAGGATTTCCACAAGCCCGCCTTCCGCAAGTAGTTTGCTACCTTCCTGCGCGTAGCCGCTTCGGCATAAGCAGGCGGCGGACAGGCTCCATCTCCTGCGCAATGAAAACCATAAACCTCAGTTGCAAAAAATAAAATTAATACAATTCACAACCGACTCTCATCAAACCCAAAAACCCATGAATCCATGAACTCAATAACTCAAAAACTCATAAACTCAAGAACTCCCAAACTTGCAAAGAAGATGTTTCACTCCTCAACACATCGTGTATTTTCCTGCATGGATAGTGAAAAAATAATCCTCAAGAATTTAAGTCAACCTGAGATGGAAGCATGGGTCCAATCCTTAGGCCGCAAAGCCTTTCGTGGACGTCAATTGTTCCAGTGGATCTGGGAGAAAGGGGTTGAGAGTTTTTCTGAAATGACCAACCTTTCCAAAGATTTCATTCAGGAGCTGGAAGCAAAGAGTCAAATCGAGCTAACCACCGTCCATCAAGTTCAGACCTCAGCATCCCAGGGTACCTCAAAATTTTTGGTCCGTCTTGGAGATGGAAAATTTGTTGAGACAGTTCTTATCCCTGAATCCAAACGCGCCACCGTATGTCTTTCATCACAGGTGGGTTGTGCCCTGGATTGCGATTTTTGTGCTACTGGCAAGATGGGTTTGAAGCGCAATCTCACCTCAGGAGAGATCGCTGATCAGTTGCTTCATGTCAGGCGTTTTAGTGATAGACCCATTACCAATATTGTCTTTATGGGAATGGGGGAGCCCTTTCATAATTATGACCAGGTCATCAGAGCTGCAGACATTCTCAATTCAGAATCAGGTTTTGCCCATGGTGCTCGGAAAATTACCATTTCTACCAGCGGGATGGTGCCCCAGATTCGTCGCTTTGCCGATGAAGGCCACCGCTATAAACTGGCAGTAAGCCTCAATGCATCAGATGATGAAAGCCGGACGCAAATAATGCCCATCAACAAAAAATGGGATATCGCTGAACTGGTAAAAGCCTGCAAGTATTACACTGAGATGTCTAAAAATATGCTGACCTTCGAATATGTATTGATGCAAGGAGTGAATGATGGTATGGGGGATGCCAGACGTCTGTTGAAAATTGCCAATCAGGTTTTTTGCAAGGTGAATGTGATCCCTTACAATGAAGTCGCAGAGGGGTATTTACGACCCTCAAAAAAAAGAATTCAGAGCTTTCTGGAAGTCCTGGAAGGAGCACGTTTTGGTGTCACCATTCGCTGGAGCCAGGGTGATGATATTGATGCCGCCTGTGGTCAATTGAGTACGGCAGCTGTGAGTGAAAATTGATTTGTGTAGAATGAATCGCTTCATGAATAATCCACAATCCAAATACAGTCATTGCGAGAAGCAGAGCGACGAAGCAATCTCGAACTTGAGATCGCCGCGGTCGTTATACTCCCTCGCGAAGACTTGAAATAAAAAGTTTCTGCAAGGTACACGAATGAATATCAAAAAAATAAATGAAGCAGTAGAAGAAATTAGAAAACATGGAGAATTTAGGGCGGACATTGCCTTGGTGCTGGGATCCGGTCTGGGAAATTTTGTGGATGCACTTTCCAATACATCCCGCATTCCCTTTGCTGACATCCCCGGTTTCCCCATCTCAACCGTTGAAGGTCATTCTGGTGAATTGGTACATGGGTTCTTGAGTGACGTCCCTGTCCTGGTGAATTCCGGGCGAGTTCATTTTTATGAAGGCTATACTCTGGATCAGGTTGTCTATCCCATTCAAATCCTCAATGCCCTGGGAGCCAGTACTATCATTCTGACCAATGCCGCTGGGAGTATCCGTGAAGACTACGCCCCTGGTGATCTCATGCTTATCACGAAACTAATGAATCAAACGGGACATTCGGTCTATTCTGGAAACACAGAACCTGACAACATTTTCACTCCCAAGCTCATGGACATGGTAAAAAAAGTGGCTCAACGAGAATCTGTCCCCTTGAAAACTGGGTCCTATGCAGGTTTGAATGGTCCATCCTATGAGACACCAGCTGAAATTCGCTTTCTGAGATCCAAACAAGCTGATGCTGTGGGAATGTCAACCGTCCATGAAAGTATGCAGGCTTTTCAACTAGATATGCAAGTTCTGGGTATCAGTTGTCTAACCAATTTCGCCGCTGGAATCCTGGATCAACCCTTGAATCATGAAGAGGTCATGGAAACAGGCATTCGCGTGCGTGAGGATTTTGCCAAACTTCTCAGTGAATTGGTACAAGAATTGAGTGGGTAAACGCAATCAGTTATCCTTCACAAACAGCCCACTAGTAAGGCGTTTCCCAGCCATTCCCACACCAAATAAAGTAAAAGATTTTCCAATTAAAAACAGGCACATATCATTCTGATATGGCGCTATATCAGAATGATGCTAAATTGACCCCATGATCCTAGATAAAAAGTACCTGGTATAGGTGTATAAGAGACTAATATTACTACCACTTATCGTATGTCCCTTTCATTGTGGCATGGCAATTGTCCTAAAGGAAAGCAATTGAAAATGGAAAAATCAATGAAAATGGAAAACGATAGATTAGAAAGGACCCCGAAAATGACTAAAAACACAGATCATCTGGCAGCCTGGAGTAACCTCTCCGGAACATTGATCGCCATAGCGAGCCATGGAGCTCTGGCGATAGTGATGACATTTGCATTCTCACTACTGATCGCAAGCCCAGCCTTTGCAGAGGGTGGAACCCAGATCCAAATCGATATCTCTCAAGACCTGGAGCAGGAACTTGAAGATGTGGCCATGGAGGTGCAAGAAGCCCTGGATGAAATTGGTGTGGAAACAGGCATCAAAATCAATATAGATGATGATGATAATGATTCACGTCCCAAACTGGGCGTTTATTTAAGTGACATGGATTTTGAAGATGCATACAAGATGCGCTACCCATATGCCCACGGTGTATTGGTGAATGGTACTGTTAATAACGGAGCTGCTGATAAAGCCGGAATCATTGAAGATGATATCATCATGTTTTTTGGCGGAGCAAAAGTTCGTTATGAGGATCACCTCGTACGCTTAATCCGTAGCAAGAAATTCGGCGATCAGGTGAGTATTGTCTTCTGGAGAGATGAAGCAATCGACTCCACAGTAGCAACATTTGTAGCACCTGCAAAGAAGGAAAAAGAAACTCAGCTGAAAATGGCTGATAAAGATAAAAAAGAGAAAAAACGCAAAAACTCCCGTGGCTACGGTGGTGGTGGTTTCACACCCATGCTGGTCCAGGATGAGTTCGTTGACATGGTTGACCTGATGACCAAGCTTGGTCTCTCATCAACACCTTTCCGTGAAGAAGGAATCGTTATGTGGGGTGGATCTGGTCAGGGATATGTTGGTAATGGCTGGTTCCTGGGTGGCTTTGGAAACTGGGGTGGTGTGAGCAATACAGTGACAGCTACCCATTCAACTAGCGCAGCAACTGTTGAGCGTGAAGTAACCTTCAATATGGGTTACGGTGGATTGACCATTGAAAAGAGACTGGCTCCCTTCTCATGGGCTACCATTAGTGGAGGTGTTGGGCTGGGACTAGGTGGCATCGACTTGAATGTGACCCAGAATGATGGTGAGTTCACTTGGGATACCGTAAATGATGAGCTCATCGACACCAAGAGTACATCTGTCAACTTTTCTAAGAATTATGCCATTGCACATCCACGAGCCAGTGTCATGATCAGATTGACTGGCTGGATGCGACTGAAAGCTGAATACGGATATCTCTATGGATATGGATTCAGTGACGGCTGGAAGACCACACTTGGAAATAATGCCCTTGATAAGGAAATGGAATCATATGAATTGGTCGGCAGTGCAGGTAAATTATCTGAGCTGAGCGCTCCAACCATGTCCCTGGGCCTCTGGTTTGGATTCTAAACAGAACTAAATAATTGATGCTTGTGATGCCGATATCTTAACGATGTCGGCATCACCTTTTATTACACTAGGCGGAAAATATGAAAATGTTAATCAGAAGTATTGGAATGATACTCCTAGTGGTTTCACCACTATTTTCAGCCCTGCTTACCGATGATTTAGAAGTGATATCCCCTACTGGGATACCCCTGTCACGGGAATACAATGAACAGGTCTTTTTCACGCCCAGCTCAAACTACACGATTACCATTCGCTTTATGGAGACATCCAGGGGCGTTTTGCTGGTCAGGGAATATACGAAGGGGGGAGTCGTACAATTGTCTCACACCATTGTCAACCCTGGAGCGAGCTTAATAATTATTAATTCTTCAGGACGTGTTCGTGAGGAAGACATCACGAATAAGAATGTAATTCTGGAATAAACCAGTAACCCAAGTAGGCGACATCAGAATATGACACTCACGATGTACCTCACGTTAAAAAGACCGACACACACCTGTGCTACAGTTCTTATCTGATAAACTGGGTGCTGGTGCACTCATCGTTTCTCAGCTTTTGCTGACGGCATTTGTTGGAACCGATCCCTACTTTCAGGATGTGATTCTGGAAGTGAAAGGCGATCGGCTTTTCTGTTCTGCCATCCTCATGGAGAGTTTTACTCCAGATCTTGATATGCTCCTCCAATCTGGTGATACGGTAGTTATTCATTTTGAGATAGATCTGGTGAATGCATCAAATGATTCCATCGTCGCAATGGCTAACTGGGAGCATCAATTTCGCTATTCGCTATTAGAAGATGACTATGACGTCTACCGCAGCGAGGTTGATGAAACCAAGCAGGTCTACACGCTGGAAGCTGCAAAAGAGGAGTGGGTTAAAATTGAAAATGCTTTATTCTGTCGCATGCGAGTCATGGAAGATGATAAGTATTATTATTTAAGAATTTCTGCTTTTATGGAAGAAATGGACATGCCTGGCATTACAGACCGAATTAATCTTATGTCCTTCTGGAATAGAATCAGACCCATACATATCTCGGAGCCATTCGAGAAAAGGCAGTTGGTCTTGTGAAATTAAGAGCACCATCATTCAGAATCCAGATTATGATCCTGGTCAGTCTGGTCACATTAATTGCCGCCATGCTCATGCGGGACTTTTTTATCAGTAATCTTGCTTCCTATCAGGATCAGATCACTGGTCTCTCCACCAAGGAAAAGGTCAGGGAACTACATAAATCCTATAGCACCATACTTGATTCCAGCGAGCTTGTAGTGTTTAATCAAGAGATTGAAGGCGTGCTCAGGGATTTGCATAAAATTGATATTGCTGGAGATTTTTATAGTCGCGATATTAAAAAGTACTCCATTGGAATCGTCATCGTCATGATCATCCTCACAGGAAGCATTTTCCTCTTCCTGTTTATGATTATCACACGGCCCTTGACACGTTTACTCTCAGCAACTGAACAATTAAAGGGTGGAGATTTTGATTTTCAAATCAAAGAGAGTGCTTTTTCTCCCCTGAATGGTCTTATCATCGCCTTCAATAACATGGTTTTTGAACTCAATCAAAGTAAAGAGCGCTTGATTGAGGCTGAGAAGCAGACGATCTGGCAGGAGATGGCCCGGGCCATGGCTCACGAGATAAAAAATCCATTGACACCCATTCGTCTTGCTGCTCAACGCCTGGAAATGAAGTACCATGAAAAAGCCGAAAATTTGCCTGAGATATTGGAAAAATCGCTGAGGATCGTCAACGAAGAGGTGGACAATCTTCAATCATTGGTGACTGCCTTCTCCGGCTTTGCCAAAATGCCAGAAGCACAATTTGATAACTATGATCTAAACCAACAATTGCGTGATATCTCAGAACAATACTCAGATGATGCCAAAATCGATCTGATACTGGATGCGTCTCTTAAAGAAATTTTTGCCGATACCATGCAAATGAAACAAGTGTTGGTGAATTTGATCCAGAATGCCATACAGGCCTGTGAAAGCAACCCTCATATTGTAGTCTCTACCAGTGTTCTGAATAAATCCTGTACAATAGGTATCAAGGATCATGGCAAAGGGATTTCTGAGGCTGATCTGGTCAAAATTTTCGAACCTTATTTTACCACGAAGAAAAAGGGAACTGGTCTGGGGCTGGCAATCACCCGACGCATTATCAGACAACATGGTGGAGATATTAAAGCCACCAGTGTCCTGGGCGAAGGCTCCACATTTATTATTAGTTTTCCCTGTAACCGGGAAAACGAGCAACAATTAACCAAGTAGATTGGATAGCAAAATGGCTGATCACAAAATCAAAATTTTAATCATTGATGATGAAAAAAACATTCGTTTAACCCTCAGGGATATTCTGGAAGATGAAGGCCATCATGTTTTAGAAGCTGGGACCGGTGAAGATGGGCTGGCGCTTCTGAAGGCGGAAAGTGTGGATCTGGTTCTGCTTGATGTCCGTTTACCGGGCATGGATGGCATCGAAGTCCTAAAAGGTATTCGCGAGATAGATGAAACCCTTGATGTCATCATGATTTCTGGCCATGCCACTGTGGGAACTGCCGTGGACGCCCTGAGAATTGGCGCCTATGATTTCCTTGAAAAACCACTCTCATTGGCCCGGGTTAAATTGGCGATTCGAAATCTTTCAGAAAAGCAAACCCTGACCAAGAGATCAGCCCTTATTCAACAGACCCAGCACGATAAGTATCGTCTCATTGGTAATTCACTACAGATTCAGCAGGTCCTGGATACGGCTCGACGGGTAGGCCCTACTTCAGCAAAAGTTCTCATTAGAGGCGAAAGTGGTACTGGCAAGGAGCTGGTTGCCCACGCCATTCATGCCGCTAGTCCTCGCGCTGAGGATGCCTTTGTTAAGTTCAATGCTGCCGCCATCCCCTCTGAACTGGTTGAAAGTGAGTTGTTTGGGCATGAGAAAGGCGCCTTTACTGGAGCGGTTGGCCAGAAAAAGGGTAAAATCGAAATGGCCAATGGCGGCACTTTATTTCTTGATGAAATTGGTGATATGAGTATGTCTGCACAGGCAAAAATCCTTCGAGTTCTTGAGGATGGGAAATTTGAACGTGTCGGTGGGACTCAAACTCAGTCAGTTGATATTAGACTCTTAGCGGCCACCAATAAACCCCTTGAGGAGATGGTCTCTGCAGGCAAGTTTCGAGAGGATTTATTTTATCGTCTTAATGTGGTGCCCATTAATCTGCCCCCACTCCGTGAGAGAGAAGGCGATATAAAAACCCTCCTCCATCACTTCCTGTCCCACTATGCTGCTGAATTAAGTCTGCAACCCAAACAGTTTACCAGGGATGCCATGAATATGTTGGTTGGCTATCCCTTTCCTGGAAACATCCGTGAGCTGAGAAATCTCATCGAACGTCTATATATTCTAAGTCCCAATGAAGAGATCGATTTACCTGAAGTAAAACCACATTTGAATCAAGTCGTCTCTGCAGATGGAGATGCTGCAATCTTCACCGAAACACGCCTGTTTGCTGAAGCAAAAAGGATGTTCGAAGAACGCTTTCTGGAATCACAACTCCGTCAGCATGCCGGGAACATCAGCAGGACTGCCAACAGTTTAGGAATGCAGCAATCCAATCTCTCACGGAAGTTAAAAGAATTGGGGTTGGGCAAGACCTGATAGCCACAATTCTCAAATAGAAAAGAGCTACAATTTGAAATACATCAAAGCCCTGATACTGGGCCTATTGTTTATTATAAGTACCTCCATCGCAGAAGAGAAAAAGAGTGTCTTCACTACCAAGACCTCGAAAATCCCTACCATTGATGGTCGGATTGAAGAGTCAGTCTGGGAAACCGTAGAACCAGCGACTGACTTTTATCGATTTGAACCAGAGAGTGGGGGACATGCCCCGGTTAAAACAGAGATACGCATTCTGTATGATGATGTAACCTTCTATGTGGCCGCCAAAATGTTTGATTTAGATCCTTCAAGCATTGCTGCCCAATTGGGAAAAAGAGATGATGATGATGTGGTTGCCGACTGGATTGGCCTATGGATCAATCCCTTTAATGATGGTGCCAATGAGCTCATCTTTATGGTAACCTCAGCAGGCGTCCAGGTGGATCGGAAAACTACCCCCAATTCCAATGACTCCAATTGGAACCCTGTTTGGGAAAGTGCCGCAAGAATTGATGCCGATGGTTGGTCAGTTGAAATGGCCATCCCTTTTAGTCAAATGCGTTTCCCAGCCAAGGATATACAGATCTGGGGCTTCAACATTGGCAGATACAGGACTTCTTCTCGAGAGATGTATACCTGGACCCTTCTGGATAAGGAAATGGGTAATTATGCCCAGCAGGTAGGTTTATTGAAGGGCATTCAAAATCTGGAAACACCACTACGTCTATCCTTCACACCCTACGCATCTGTCTCTTCTGACCGTTATCCTGTGGATCAGGGTGGCATGGCATCCTCAACGTCCTATCGTGGGGGAATGGATCTCCAGTATGGGATCAATGAAAGCTTTACGCTCGATATGACGCTTATTCCCGATTTTGGACAGGTCCAATCTGATAATATCGAACTCAATCTTTCCCCCTTTGAAATACAGTACAATGAACATCGCCCCTTTTTTACAGAGGGAACTCAACTTCTGCAAAAAGCTGGTTTATTCTATTCCCGACGGGTCGGTTCCAAGCCTGTTCGTTACTGGCAAGTGGCTGATGAAGAGATTTTAGAACAAGGGGAATCTATCAAGGCCAACCCGGATATTACTCAATTGATCAATGCTACCAAGGTTACCGGGCAAACGGTGAACGGGCTGGGTCTTGGTTTTTTCAATGCCATCACTGCTCCAGTCCATGCAGTCATTGAAGATTCTCTCGGCGGTGAACGAGAGTACCTCACAAACCCTGCCACCAATTATAATTTGATTGTAGTCAGTAAAAACCTGCAGAATGGATCCGAGTTTAGTGTGACAAACTCGAATGTGTTACGATTTTCAGGGGATGACTCCACCAAGGATTTCAATAATGCCAATGTTACAGGATATGAGACACGGCTTTACACCAGCGATTCAAAATGGCGGTTTCAATCTTCAGGAGCTTTCAGTTATTTGAGCTATCCTGACAGCAATTCAACTGGACATCATTATTTTGTGAGGGTGTCTGAAGTACAAGGTGTTGCCAAATATGGTGTGGGCTATGCAGTAGAGAGCGAATTTTACAATCCCAATGATTTGGGATTTCTGCGACAAGCCAATGAGGTGGAGCAATATGCCTGGGTGGAACTTCAAACCATCAATCCAGTGTGGAAAGTGAATGATGCCAGGATAGAAATCAGTGGTTTTTACGCACAACTTTTCAATCCACGGGTCTATACCCATCTTGGTATTCGGGCAGATTATAATATGACCTTCAAGAACTACTACTCCATGGGAGGTGGAGCAGCCTGGAACCCACGAGAAGGACATGATTATTACGAAACCCGGGTAGATGATCGCTATTTTACGACGCCCAAGGGATTTGATACCCATTTATGGCTAGCATCAAACTACACCAAACCCTTTTCTATGAGTGGTTGGGCAGGGATTTCAGCGGTAACACGCCGTGGAAGCCAGTGGCGGGGTGGGGGTTTAGATCCCAGGTGGAGGATCAATAACCAGTTCATGATCCAGTATGGGTTTGAAAAGCATTACCGTTCAAACAATCATGGATTTGCTGATTTTGATGCCAATGATGACCCAATCTTTGGGAAACGGGATCACATCACCACCACCAATACCATTTATACTCAATATATCGTTAGTAGAAATCTGGAATCTGATATCCGTTTTCGCCACTACCGCTCCACTGTGGAATACAAAGAATTCTTCGATCTCATGGACGATGGAAATTTGTCCCCCAGCAGTTTTTCGGGTGACCTCAATACGGCATTTAATGCACTGACCATTGATGCAGTTATGACCTGGCGTTTTGCACCTGGAAGCGAATTAACCCTGGCCTGGAAGAATGCCATCTACTCAGATGGAGATACTGAGGATCTGGAGAAAAATTACTTCGAGGATCTTCAGGATGTATGGAATCAGGATCAGAGCAATAGTATTTCTCTTAAACTATTATACTATGTTGACTCCTGGGCACTTAGACATCGCCTAAAATAATAAGCTCACATACAATTGATAAACAGAGGGGTACTCAACTATTGGGTACCCCTCTTTATTGATGCTCATTCCACAGATTCAGTTCTCAATCAAAAATTCGGCTATCCAGAATACATAATATGGCACAAAGCTTGCCTTAAGCATGGATCGAAACCAGGAGTGAGAAATGTATAAGATTATTAAAGCTGAATTCATTGCACCCAATGTGAAAAGTTTCATTCTTGAAGCTCCCCACATTGCCAAAAAACGTCAGGCCGGTCAATTTATTATTTTGCGTGTCCACGATAAGGGTGAGCGCATTCCTATTACCATCGCTGATTCAAATACCGAAGAAGGTTGGATCAACATTATTGTTCAGGGCCTGGGTAAAACCAGTGCTCATTTGAATACCTTGGAATCAGGTGACTATCTACAAGATTTGGTTGGCCCCCTGGGTCTGCCTACCCACATCGAAAATTGGGGTACCCTGGTTTGCATGAGTGGCGGCGTTGGGACTGCAGAAGCACTCCCCATAGCTGCTGCTGGAAAAGCCGCTGGCAATAGAGTGATTTCAATCATCGGTGCTCGGAATAAAGATCTCATTATCGCCCAGGATCAAATGTCTGAAGTGGTAGATGAAGTCAGAATCTCCACTGACGATGGCTCAGCTGGTCGTCATGGTCTGGTAACAGATGTGCTTCAGGATCTCATGGATGAGGGCATCAAACCTGATATGATCGTGGCCATTGGACCACTCCCAATGATGGCTGCTGTGTCCAATCAGACCAAAGAAATTGGCATCCCCACCATGGTCAGCTTGAATGCCATCATGGTTGATGGAACCGGGATGTGTGGCGCTTGCCGAGCGACAGTTGGTGGTAAGACAGTCTTTGTTTGTGTGGATGGACCTGAATTTGATGGACATCAAGTCGATTTTAAAGAATTGGGTAGCCGTCAGAGAATGTACAAGAAGCAGGAAGAAGAATCTCATAGGTGCTTCCTGGAAAGACAGATGAAAAAAATGAAAGCCGAACAAATGAAAGAGGAGGTCTGATCATGAAACGCGAACGTCCTCAATCATTTAATACTGTTCCCATGAAGGAACGTATGATCATCCCTCGGCAGGAAATGCCAGAACAGGATGCCGGTCTCCGCAGCACAAATTTTCTTGAAGTCAATCTGGGTCTTTCCCCTGAACAGGCAGTCCTGGAAGCACAGCGCTGTATCGAATGTAAGAGTCCCACCTGTATGGACGGTTGCCCGGTCAGCATCAAGATTCCAGATTTCATTCAATTAATCTGTAATGAAGATTTCGTTGGTGCTGCTAAGAAGATTAAGGAAGACAACTCACTCCCTGCCATATGTGGTCGCGTTTGCCCCCAGGAAACCCAATGTGAAGAAGTTTGTGTCATGGGGAAACGCTTTGAACCGGTTGCTATCGGACGACTCGAGAGATTTGTTGCAGACTATGCCATGCAGCATGGTAACGGCACAGAAGAGACTTTCGATAAACCAACTTCTTCTGGACAAAAAGTTGCCATTGTGGGGTCCGGACCTGCTGGTTTAGCTGTGGCGAGTGATCTCATCAAGGAAGGCCATGAAGTGACCGTTTTTGAAGCCTTGCATGAGTTCGGTGGTGTGCTGGTATATGGTATACCGGAATTTCGCCTCCCCAAGGCCATCCTGCGTACAGAAGTCGCCACCCTGGAAGCCATGGGAGTGAAATTTGTGAAGAATTTTATCGTGGGGCGCACCATGACCATTCAAGAACTCATGGCAGATGAGGGGTATGATGCAGTCTTCCTGGGTTTGGGTGCAGGCCTGCCACGCTTTATGAATATTCCCGGCGAGAACCTGAACGGTGTCTACTCAGCCAATGAATTTCTGACCCGCTCCAACCTCATGCGCGGTTATGAATTTCCTGAATGGGACACGCCGCTATATCGTGCGAAACATGCCATCATCGTTGGCGGTGGTAATACAGCCATGGATGCTGTTAGAACTGCCAAGCGTCTCGGCGCAGATGAAGCTTCAATTGTTTATCGTCGTTCTGAAGAGGAAATGCCTGCCAGAAATGAAGAGATTCACCACGCCAAAGAAGAAGGTGTTAAATTCATGAATCTGGTCAACCCCATTGAATTTATCAGCGATGATCAGGGGAGTGTGGTCGCAGCTAAATGTCTTCGTATGGAGCTTGGTGAACCGGATGAGTCCGGTCGTCGTCGCCCAGTACCCATGGAAGGTTCAGAATTCACCATGGATGTAGATATGGTAGTCATCGCCGTGGGAAATGGATCAAATCCTCTTATTTCGCAAACAACTCCGGAAATCGAAACCAACAAATGGGGCAACATTGTTGCCGATGAAGATGGTAGAACCTCCATGGAGGGTGTGTTTGCAGGAGGTGATATTGTTAGTGGTGGCGCCACTGTTATTTTAGCCATGGGTGCCGGCCGGAAATCAGCCATAGCTATTAATGAATACTTGAAAGCCAAGGTAGGGAGTCAAGCATGAGCCTAAAAGATCAAATCAGTTCAATGGATATGGATGATATTGTTGAAATGTGTATTAGCCAGGAACAACAGGCCATCGATCTTTATACCCTTGCCAGAGATCAGGCCAGGGATGAAAGTTCTCGCCAGAAATTTCAAGAGCTGGTCGACATGGAAACAGCCCACAAAGTCTCATTACGAAACTTTGAAATTGAAAATTACATCGAACTGCCCCCAGCAGATCTAAAGGTTACGGATTATCTCATGGAGCCTGAGTTGAAGGACAACATGACGACCCAGGAGATCATCATCCTGGCTGCCAAGCGTGAAGATAAAACAGCACGCATGTATCAGGATTTAGCTGACCATTTCCACTTCGATAAAAAGTTGAACACCTTTTTTCAGATGATGGCTGACGAAGAACTGCGTCACAAACATGATCTTGAAACAGAATATGAAAACGAGTTTCTGCAAGAGGGGTAATTTTACATCTGTTCGGGGGCTGTGATCCCCAATATACTCAAACCATTTCTCAATGTGATCTGCACGGCTTCAAGTAGAGCCAGCCTGGCTTTGGATAGCTCGGGCTGTTCCAGATCAATCACCTTATACTCTGTATAAAATTTATGTAAGGCTGTGGCCAGTTCGGAGAGGTAACTCGGTAAGTGGTGTACCTCCAGGGCACGACGACAATGATCAATGACTTCAGGAAATTCGAGCGTCTTATTTATCAGGGCGACAGTAAACTCCTCGTTCAGTAGCGATAAATCCGCATTCTCAGTATCAGAAGCCAGACCCCTCTCCTGGGCACGCCTAAAAATGCTGGAAATTCTAGCATAGGCGTATTGTAGATAAAAAACGGGGTTTTCTTCTGTCTGACGTTTGGCCAGATCGAGATCAAAGTTGAGGTGACTGGAAGCACTGCGCATGATATAGAAATAACGGACCACATCAGCACCCACTTCATCAATAAGCTCATCCAGCGTCACAAAATTTGCTTTTCGGGTGGACATTTTGACAACTTCACCGGAGCGCAGAAGGGTTACAAATTGATGGATCACCACCTGGATGTGTTCATGCTTCAAGCCCATCACTTTGAGTGCTGAGAGTACATCGGGATAGGCATCGATATGATCAGCTCCAAAAATGTCAACCACCAGATCAAAGCCCCGGGCAACTTTTTCACGATGATAGGCAATATCAGGTAAACGATAGGTCGGTTCTCCACTTGATTTCACCAGTACACGATCTTGTTCTATTCCCAATTCGCTTGTTTTAAACCAGACCGCCCCATCCTTGTCATAGAGCAAGCCCTTCTCACGGAGGATATCCAGTACCTCATCAATTTTTCCTGCCTCATACAGTGATTTTTCGTTGTAGAAGACATCGTGGACCACACCAATTCGCTCCAGACTGGATTTGATAATGGCAAAAATCGATTTTTCAGCGAAGGACTTAAAAATTTCTATTTCATCATCAGCGGTCAAACCAGGTTGTACTGACATGAGGTCTTTGGCGACATCGATGAGATAGGCTCCCTCGTAGCCACCATCAGGTAAGGTGATAGCCTCACCCTTCAGTTCCAGATAGCGTGCCTTCAGGGATTCGCCAAGCAGACGCATTTGACGACCTGCATTGTTAAAATAGTATTCACGGGTGACGGTATATCCGGACCAGGTCAGGATATTGGCCAGGGTGTCCCCCAAAACGGTTTGCCGACCATGTCCAACGGTAAGCGGACCAGTGGGGTTGGCACTAACGAATTCTACCTGCGCCGTTTTACCACTTCCAAAGTCACCCTTACCATATTCATCTTTTTCTTTGAGAATATTCCATACTTGAGCAGTGAGATATTCAGGCGATTGGAAAAAATTTATAAAACCGGGGTTTAAAATTTCGAATTTTTCAACAATACTGGGATCCAATACCAAGCCATCCATCAGTTCTTCCGCGATCTGCATGGGTGCCCGTTTTAAATCACGGGCCAGGGCCAGGGCAATGTTACAGGCCCAATCCCCATTCTCAGCCTTTTTCGGTCGTGATAGCTGTAGCCGATCCGCGGGCCATGCCAATTGCTCTAACCTGGCAGTCAGCTGCTTCGTTAAATATTCAAACATATTTGGGTTCAATCAATTCTTATAGATTATCAAACAAAGGCGTTTCAGCACCAGGTGCATTTTCATCTTCGATGAGTTCCGTGATTTCCGCATCAATCCAGAGGCGTTCAAGATCATAAAAATCACGACTCGCTTCATGAAAAACATGGACGACAACATTGATGTAATCCAGAAGAATCCATTCGCGGGAATCATAGCCCTCACGATTAAAGGGGCGTTCAACTTCAGCAATCTCATCTACAATGTGATCGGTGATAGCCTTGACCTGAACATCTGAGTTACCAGAACAGATCACAAAAAAATCAGTCATGGAGGTGATTTTGTGAACATCCAGTATTTTGACACGATTTGCTTTCTTCTGAAGGGCGAGTTCGCCAATCTCAAGAGCAAGTTTTTTTGAATCTGAGTAATTATCAGCCATAGATCATTTCATTTTTTTTATTTAGGGAGGGCTGGGCTAAGACGCACAAGGGCAATACTTACGACTTTTTCTCTTTATAGGCAGGGACCGACTTATAGTCGTGACCGATTATCATGGTGATATCCACGGAGAGACTGGCATCGGGGTCTTTACTGACATATTCTCGACTGATCCCTAATTCTTCTGCGAGTTTAAAAGCAGCATCTATGTTGTCAGTCCTGGCAATAATGAGGGTATTGTCGTAGTGGAAATGAGCTGCATTTTCCGTGTTCAACACATCAAATGTTTTTGCATGCACGATGTCTTTAAACATTGCCGCCACACCACCGATACCGCAGCCATTAAGGATTTCAACACTGACCTTGGTGTATTTTTGCTTGGCAATCAAGGTTTCAGGCGTGGCTTCTTCAGGGATTTCCGCATAATAGCGCATCTCTTCAGCAACATTTCGATTGTTGGTGTGACGATTCCAGAAGGACCAGATAAACGTCAGTACCAGCACCGAAAGTGCCAGCATGAGCACATTTACCAGCATGTCTGCTGATTGGGCTGGTCTTTTTTTGCGATTTTTTTTGGTTGCTCGTCTGGACTGTTTGGAAGATTTGCTGTTAAGAACTTTTGCCATGAAAAATTAGTATCCCAATCGACTGTAAGGGTAGGGTGAATAAAATTGATTGTAAGTGTTTGCAGGCATTCTGCTGAACCCAATCTGAAATGTCACATTCTCTTTGGGCTTATAGGTGACTTCACCGCTATAAAAAATGTTATCCGCACTGAAACCATTTAGAAATGAATATTGCTCACCCATGGGAGTAACGCTTGAAAAGGGGGAGTGCATGAGTCCTACAGAACCCTGGAAACTTACTTGTGGATTAATGACATACTCAAAACTGGTTTTCAGTAGACCCATAGCCACAGCATCATTGCCAAAGGAAGACACCTGCATTGAATAACTGTGCTGAAAATTGATCTTGTCCAGATCGATTCCAAAGAATGAGGTTGGTCCACCCACACCTCGAGTATTCAGCCCGGGAATATTTGGAACTTCGGCTTTGAATTGAGCCTGAACCAGGTGGGGTAAAATGAGAAATATCATAAATAGGGTAGCAATAATGGGTCTTCTAACAACGTTCATGTGTCACTCCTGCGAGACTAAAATCTTCGCTTCCACTGTTTTTAATTCGTCTACAGTGTTGATACCCTGAATTTCAGAAAAAGTTTCGCAGATTTCAACACCTACCTTTGCACCTTCTTTTTGAAGAAGGGGGAGGACATCCGGCAGGTAATATTCGCCCTGGGCGTTGCTATTCCCCACTTTGCTCAATTCAGAGAAGAGTTTTTGACTATCAAAAACATAAATGCCAGAATTAATTTCGTTGATGCTTAGCTGATCTTCAGTAGCATCCTTGTGTTCCACAACCTGATCGAAGTAATCTTCAGGGGTTCGAACGACACGTCCATATCCAGTAGGATTTTCTGCCATGGCAGTAAGTACAGTAGCGACAAAGTTGCCTTCATGATGTTTTGAAAGTAAGGCGCGGAGCGTGCTCCCTTTTAACAGGGGGACATCTCCAGATAAAACGATGACATCTCCATCAAATCCATCCAGAAGTTCTGCAGTTTGAAGGACGGCATGACCGGTACCCAGTTGTTCCAGTTGTTCTGCAAAAAGAACAGGTTCATCTTTCAAGGCTTGCCGCACAATTTCCTGTTTATGCCCAACAATGCAGATGATTTTCGAAGCTGATAAACTTTTGGCCTGATCCACAACATATTGAATAAGGGGTTTTCCTAAAACGAGATTGCAGACCTTGGGGATATCATCACGTTTCATACGGGTACCTTTACCCGCTGCCATGATCACCACTGCTAATTGTTGAGACATCTTCGTTTCCATTCAATTTTTTGCTGCTTCAAGTTAAGAGACTTACACTGAAGTGGTACGGATTTCAATAGTTAAACTGAATTTATGATCCCGCCACCCACCACGGCATCACCCTGGAAAAAGACAGCGGATTGTCCAGGAGTAATAGCATTTTCAGGTGTTTCAAAGATGACTTGCACTTCATCTTTAGAAATGGGTAAAACCATAGCTGGTTTGGCAGCATGATTATATCGAATCTGGACATCTAGTTCTTGATTAAAAATAAATGCTTCAGGAATGAGCCAGTTGCATGAATTTACTGTAAATCTGCTTGCTTCAGCATCTGCCTTACTCCCCACATGAACCGTGTTTGTCTCCACATCAATTTTATTGACGAAAATGCGTTCCCCAGTAGCCAACCCTAAACCTTTACGCTGACCCACCGTGTAGTTGTGAATCCCCTGATGCTCACCAATAACCTCACCGTTGGAGTTGACAAAATCACCCCGGGGTGCTGCCTCAATAACCTCTGGATACTGTTCTGTAAGGAAACGTCTATAGTCGTTGTCCGGGACAAAACAGATTTCCATGCTTTCCGGTGTATCGGCTGTCCGCATATCTGCTTTGGCTGCTTGGACGCGAACTTCTTGTTTGGACAGATCTCCCAGAGGAAAAAGAGTTCGATCAAGCTCCTCAGGGCGAATACCCCAGAGTACATATGATTGATCTTTAATTTGATCTTTGCCGCGACCTACGACCCATTTTCCAGAAGCTTCATGTTTTACTTTTCTGGCATAGTGTCCCGTTGCCAGGTACTGGACACCCAGGTCATCCAACTTATTTAGAAGTGCATGCCACTTAATTTCTGTGTTACAAATAATGCATGGATTAGGGGTTCTGCCAGCCTTGTATTCAGAGACAAAATTCTGAATCACAATTTCCTTGAATTCAGCTGACATATCCAGTGTATAGTGAGGAATACCTAACGCAGCGCACTCTGCTTTGGCATTGTTAATATCATCCAGAGAACAGCAGTTGCTATCGTGTGTGGGGCGTCCACCACTATCGATATAACCCCATAATTTCATGGTGACACCCATGACATCATACCCTTGATCCACCAGCAACCTGGCTGCCAGGGAGCTATCCACGCCGCCGCTCATGGCGATGACGACTTTTTTATTCTTTGGTTCCATTATTCTGAATCTCTATTTATTGAAGTGACGATCTGCTGGAGTTCCCTGCAGAAGTCATCTATTTCTTGTTTAGTTGTCTCTATGCCCATTGAAATGCGCAAGCTGGCCTGGGCTAACTCCTCATCAAATCCCAGGGCGGTCAACACATGAGATGGTGCCTGCGAGCCGGAACTGCAGGCAGCCCCATTTGACACAGCTATATTTTTCATATCCAGTCTGATAAAAAGCGCTTCACCGTCAACATTTTTAAATGAGCAGCTCAATATATTGGGTGAGTATTGCTTACCATGACGGTTGATCTGGATCCCCGGCATTGCTTTCAGTTGATTCTGAAGATGGTCCGATAAAACTGAATATTTCTTTTCAAGTGTTTCAAGATGAGCCGCATGGTAGTCCATTGAAATGGCCAGCGCCATGGCACCTATATGATTCTGGGTGCCCGCTCGGACATTCTGCTCCTGACTTCCACCGAAACTCCTACGTGAAAGGGCATGTCCTTTTCTCAGATATAGGGCACCTATACCTGCCAGGGCTCCCAGTTTGTGACCTGAAAGAGCCAGGGAGTCTATTCCTGAGTTTTCTATTTGTAGTGGGATATGACCAAAAGCCTGTACCGCATCACAATGAAATTTTACATGATGCTCCCCAGCAATTTGAGCCAGTGTTTCAATGGGATGCGTAAGTCCAGTTTCATTGTTTACCCACATAAAACTGGCCAGAATGGTGTCATCAGTAATGCTGGACCTGAATGCTTCAGCATCAACATCTCCGTTGCTGTCACAGTTAAGATAAGTGACGTGAAACCCACGCTTCTCAAGCGTTTTAAAGCTTTCTAAAACCGAGGGATGTTCAGTTGCACAGGTGATGATATGACGACCTTTCTCCTGCAGTGCTTCTGCAGCACCCAGAATAGCCAGGTTGTTGGATTCGGTGCCTCCTGAAGTAAACAGAATCTCGCCGGGTTTGCAGCCCAGTACCCCTGCTATACGCGTTCGGGCTTCATCCAGGCCTGCTGCCGAGCGGCGACCTTCCTGATGTATGCTGGACGGATTGGTCATTCCTGATTCAAGCCAAGCCAGGATACCGCTTTTGACTTCTGGCAGGAGATTGGTCCCGGAGGCATGATCAAGATATATGGTGTCACTTCTTTTCATCGTCTGAACATAGTTGAAAGGGGGGCCTGAGGGAATAAAGAATGATTGGGTGACAATTGAAGGCCTTTTGGACTTCCAAAGCCGTGTATACGTGGATTTGTTTAGTGTTGGAGAGCGGGAGCAAGAATTCTTCAATCCTCGTTTTCCTGCTTCTCTAAGCTTTAATCCCGCTTAATTTCAAAGCACTGAAATGAAAGATCTACACCTACATATTGACACGGTAAGACGCCTGCTTCGTCGGCACGCCAAGAGCAATCTTGAAAACATGCTGGCCAAGATGCACGCTGCCGAACTGGCTCTCATTTTTCGTCATATCACTCCTGAAGAACGAAATGAAGCCTTCCTGACCATTGCTAATGTGGATCATGCTGCAGCGGTTTTGTCCGAAATGGACGAACACCTCATTGTAGAGCTGATTTCAGAACTGCCCATCGAAAAAACCATGCACCTGATGAAAGCCCTATCGCCTGATGATGAGGCTGATATTCTACAATTACTCCCTGAGGAATTGGCAGAAGATATTCTGAATCGTCTGAAATCCAGTGAGTCGGAAGAGATGGAAACGCTCATGGCGTATCCTGAGAACTCAGCTGGTGGCTTGATGATTCCAGATGTTTTTGCCCTCCATGAAGATATCACGGTAGGTGACGCTATTGCATCAATTCAGAATCAAGACGAACAGGAAATGGTTTTCTACCTGTATGTCGTGGATGATCGTCAGCATCTGGTTGGTGTCATATCCTTACGTGATCTGATCACTTCTAAACCAAAGAAAAAATTGAGCGAAATGATGATCACCCGCGTCCATTCCGTGAAACCCATGACGGATCAGGAAGAAGTGGCCCAGATTGTTTCTCGCTACAATATCCTTGCGGTTCCCGTGGTGGACGACGAGAATAAACTCATGGGTATTATTACCGTTGATGATGTTATTGATGTCATCCGCGAAGAAGCCACAGAAGATTTTCTCCAGATGGCGGGTGCCGGTCGTGACCGGGACATCCTCATGAAAAGTACCTTTTCCAATGCCAAGACGCGTGTGCCCTGGCTTTTTGCCAGTTGGATGGGTGGCCTGCTGGTGGCCAGCATCATTACCACGTATGAGGAAACACTGGGACAGGTGTTGGCTCTCATGGCATTTCTTCCCATCATTATTGGTATGGCAGGTAATGTGGGAACTCAGACGGCTACTATTATCGTTCGTGGGATTGCAACTGGTCGTGTTTCAACCGCCAATGCTCTAACTCTGGTTCTTAAAGAGCTACGCGTTGGCTTTCTTCTAGGAGGTCTATATGGAGTGCTCTTGGGTTTTGCGGGCTATTTGCTTGGCATGATTGGTTATATGGATGTTGGCGTTATGACATCAGTTGAATTAGGCATAACCGTGGGACTGGGTATCATTCTTTCTATGGCTACAGCTGCTTTTGTGGGTTCCCTCGTACCGGTTCTGCTGCACAGGATGAATCTGGACCCAGCCGTGGCAACGGGTCCCTTTGTCACAACCAGCGTTGATATCCTGGGTGTCGCCGTTTATTTCATCGTTGCTGGATATTTTATACTCTAAAATCAATGCTCCCCTTTATCGGTTTTCTGCTAATTCTCGGAGCCATTCCTTACTTCACATTTGTAGTGATTATGATCCTGGGTCTACGGAAAGCCAGATCGACACCTCCTAATAAGAATTTACCGGAGGTGGCTGTCATTGTAGCTGCTCGCAACGAAGCACACAATCTTCCTGACCTCCTTGCTGATCTCCTTGCTCAAAATTATGCTGGGGCGCATTCATTTATTATTGCTGATGATCGGTCAAACGATGATACCTGGGGTATCATTCATAAGTTCAGCAAGGCACATCCTCAATTTACTCCTGTTCGGATTTTAGAAGCGTCTTCAGAGATGACGGGCAAGAAGAATGCGCTCACCCAGTGCATTAAGAACACAACTGCAGACATACTCATAGAGACAGATGCCGACTGTCGGATGGGTCCTGATTGGATAAGCGCTCTGGTGTCAGAGTTCGATGAGGATACAGGAATCGTTGTAGGTTTCTCCAGCGTCAGAAATAGATCCATTTTTGCCATTTATCAGGCCCTGGATTTCCTGGGAATTATGATGACCAACGCTGGTATGATGCAGCATGGGAAACCGTGGAGCGGGTCAGGACAGAACCTGGCTTTCAAACGGAAGCATTTTACTGCTATTGGTGGATTCACTGGAGATCCAGACCAGAGCATTGGCGATGACTTTTATCTTGTCCAGAAGATTGGAAAGCTCAAAGGTCTCACAGCAAAATTTTCCTGGAATCCCAAAAGCTTTGTGACGACCTCCCCAGCGGAATCTGTATACGCTTTTTATCGTCAGAGAAAACGTTGGGCGTCTGATTCACGAGGACTTCATCGCAAGGACCCACTATTCTTTGTATTTCTAGCATCAGCCTTTGTTTTAAACACAGCACTGCTATTACAAATATTGAGTCTGCAGATATCTCCTCTGTTTCTCCTGGTTGTTGGGATAAAATTTTGTGTTGAAATTGCCATTCTTTTGATTGGCCTCAAAAAAATGGATCGATTGGCTGATATAGGGGTCTTTCTCCTCTGGTTCATCATCCAGCCATTTTACATCCCTGTCATGGGAATCTCAGGGTTAGTCGGTAAGGTGCCCTGGAAATGAGAAGCATC
The DNA here is from genome assembly GCA_016784545.1 of Candidatus Neomarinimicrobiota bacterium. Classification (NCBI taxonomy): domain Bacteria; kingdom Pseudomonadati; phylum Fidelibacterota; species Fidelibacterota bacterium. Next base: position 11,459 of record JADHUM010000049.1, on the reverse strand, counting down.
TGCATTGTGAGCCAATTCACCCGCTTTCTCATGGTCACTCTGTTCATGACTGGTCTCAATTCGGGTAGCTTAGCAGGTGAGAAAACTGTCATCCCTTATGAGGCTTCATATATGGGCATTGCCCTTCTGGATATGACCTTAACCTGGGAAGACCTGGATAGCACGGTTCAGATCACCTATGACAACCAGCTCAAACCATTTATCGCCTACTTTCACCATATTCATAATATTTACCGGGTTCATTTTGATAAAGACAGCTATGAACCCCTGTCCTGGTCCAAAAAGGTCTCCGAGGGCTCCAAGAATTTCTTTCTGGAAGCAAATCGATCAGCGAATGGTACCCATGCCATATATTCAAATGGGGAAGGTAGACCATTTCCTGAGGGTGCGTTTACCGTATTTTCAGCCACACATTTTCTGGCGTCCAAGGCACATGATCCTGCCTTCTTCCCTGTAGATATCAAGGTTTTTATTGATGGTGAAATATGGAATGCCACCGCCACCCGCTATACTGCCACCCATCCCCATCCCCATCCCCGAATAAATCTGTCTGGCACCCAGGTGTTAATTCAGACTGATCTCCAGTATGTTGAGGGGGAGAGGGTCATGGTTGAAAATGATATCCTCATGGATGTCATAGCCAGAGAGGGCACACGATTTATACTCTGGGTTGAAGGAGATGGCAGCTATAGCAAAGCCCAGTTTGGTAAATTCCCCAAGGCAGTCGTTCTGGAACGCCTCAAAAAATAGAACCTATGCTTCCCCTGGAAAAACTGATTGATCAATTTGGGAATACTTATGAGCTCAAAAAGGAGTGGTTGTCAATCTTTCGTGATCTCAAACATTTTGACTTCACATCGAGTCAGGTTATCTTGCAGTTCTAATTTGAGCATTATTTAGGAGCTTCGAATGATAAATAGATTGTTAATTACTCTCTCATTACTGATCACAGGAAATCTGCTTGCCTCAACCACCATCACCGCTATGGATGAAGCATTTGATCGCGGTGAATTGACCCAGGATGAACTCATCCTGAATAAGGTATATTTGTTTTTAGCACCTGAACGCCTGGATGCCCGCTTCAGGGAAGATCAGACACAACTCATTAAATGTGGCACCCCCATTTTGATTCAATATGAGGCCATGCAACCTGATTTGGCTGAAAGTACCATTAATATCATCGAAGATCTCTTGCTGCCCAGAACTGATGGGCTGAGAGAAACCTTTTTCAGTCCTGGGGGACATTTCTCATTTAACTATGCAACTACTGGTACAGGAGCCGTTCCGTCGGCTGATGCTGATGGCAGTGGTGTTCCCGATTATGTGGAGTGGGCTGCAGACTATCTGGATTACACCTGGGCTCAAGAAGTGGATAGTGCAGGTTTTGCCGGTCCAAATCATGTCGGTGGCGATGGCTTTTACAATGTTTCCTTTGAAAGTATGGGTGCCTATGGGTACTGCACCACCAGTGCAGTGGATGGATCTGAGCTGACCCGCCTGGTCCTCCACAATAGTTATATTGGTTTTGGAGCAAATCAGGACCCAGAAGGCAATGTCAAAGGTGCCATGAAGGTCACGTGTGCCCACGAATTTAAACATGCCAGCCAGCGCTCAGAATCCAACTGGTCAGAAGGTGGCTGGGTAGAGCTGGATGCTACCTGGGCTGAAGAGTTTGTCTACGATTATGTCAATGATTCCATGCTTAATTTTATGGGCTATGGCGACCCTTACTCTCACCCACACTGGGGGTTGAATCATGGCACATCTGGAACAGGTTCATATGAAGATTATGCCTGGGAAGATTTCATGCACCAGAGATTTGATGACAATTCCTATGTGGTTGCCCCTATCCTCGAATATTTCTGGAATTGGCGTCAAACCCACACCAGCCAGAACGTCATGAACAGTTATGCACAGGCATTATCCCAATATGGCAGCTCCTTCCCAGAGGCTTTTAGTGAGTATGTTGTCTGGAATTTTTTTACAGGATCCCGGGCTGTTGTTACCGGTGGCGTTAGTCAGTTTGGTTATGATGAAGCTGGTGTGAATGGATATCCAACAGCCACCCTGGCCTTTACGCATAATAGCTATCCCGTATCATCAAGTGTGACCGGGATTGAAAACCTTGGATGCAAAATGATTCGTTTGAATACATCTGGTCAACTGGGTCTGGAAATCGATTTTGACGGTCAGGATGGTGTGGAAATGTCCGCAATGTGGGCTATTCGCCAGGATGATAACACCGTTGATTGGGGATCCATCGATTTGGATGCTAGTAACAATGGCTCCATCGTATTGGATGTCAGGGATGCCTCAATGGCCGCCTTGATTCCCGTTGTCACTCAACTGACAGGGACGACTTATGGAGCCAGTTATACCATTGAATTGAATTCACTGGCGGAATGTGATCCAGGTGACATCAACGATGATAGCAATCTTGATGTTTCTGATCTGGTTCGTCTTGTGGCCATTATTCTAGGGAATGGTTTTCCACCCAACGATGTTGAACTATGTGCGGCTGATGTTAATGATGATGGTCAATCCAATATTCAGGATGTGATTACCCTGGTAGACAATATCATCCAATAGCATAACTGAGCGACTATTTCGAGGTGACTCATGAAAGAGAAGGCAAATATCTCCTATCCATTATTTGAGAGCTTTAAAAATAAATTGAAGCCTAATCGAAGTCAGGCGCAAATGGCCCTTTCTCAAGTCAATGTATTCAGTCGTTTATCGTGGCAGGAGATAAAGATTGTGGAGAACGCCGTGCATATTCGCAATTTTGCCCCAGGGGAGCCTGTTTTTAAACAGGGTGATCCCGGGAGCGGCATGTACATCATCATTGAGGGGAGTGTTGGCATCTTTTTAGACATTCCTCAGCAAGCTCCTAAAGAACTTTCTAAACTGGGTGATGGTGATTTCTTTGGGGAAATCGCGCTACTCGATGCATCTCCCAGAACTGCGGCAGCTACTGCCCTGGAGAACAGCACAATAATCGGTTTTTACCGTCCCGATCTTATGGATATTCTGAGGACAAAACCAGCCTTGGGCGGCAAGATACTTCTGGCACTTTCTGAAGTTTTGGCTGTTCGATTACGGAGCACCAATGGCGAGTTAGTCAAAGTGTCCAGAAAACTTGAATCCGCCTTGGAGTCTGGGGCAAATGAGTAACCACGATTCTGTAACCATCGCACCTCAGTCGGTGCGATTATTTCACCAGAGTCTCTTCAAGACCCTGGTCTACTTCTTTTTTCTAGTTCTGGTTTTAGCGGGTGCGTATAAAGCTTTCCCATTGGTTGTTGATGCTCTATTTCTCATAGTCATTGCAGCCATCCTGACGGCTGTTTTCAACCCTATGGTTGATCGTATGGAATCCTCTGGAATAAGGCGTTTATATGGCACCTTGCTAATGTTTGGCGGGATAATTGGCATGGTAGTGCTGGGTGTGGTTAAGGGGATACCAACCTTGCTCACAGAAATAAGTCGCATAAAAGATGTCATCCAGCAGAACTCGGCAACAGAATCCCTGGATTCTTTAATGGGTGATATAAACACCAGGATTGCAGAATATATCCCTGGGTTTCAATTGGATTTAGATCTCATTTCCAGCCTTTCTTCCCAATTCTTCAGCCAACTCGGTTCCATTCTTGCGGGAGCTTTGGACACCCTGGCTACTATCATTTTTATCCTGATCATAACCATGTTTTTTCTCGTGGATGGGAAGCGGATGACCAAGCAGTTGATAGGAATGGTCCCTAATCAATATTTTGAAATGTCATTGAACATTACTTATAAAACAAAGAAGCAATTAACCAATTTTCTGCGTGGCCAATTGTTGGCTGCTCTGGGTGTGGCCATTCAGTCCTTTATCGGTCTTAGTCTATTAAATGGGATTTTTGATACCAATATTTCAGGGGTTCTGCTCATTAGTACCATTGCTGGTATGGCCAACATGATTCCCTTTGTGGGACCATTTATGGGCATGGTGCCAGCCATCATTGTCAGTTTGTTTAATAACCTTGGTGATCCAATCGCTGCTTCACATTTCTACTATATTATTCATATCATTGTCATGTTCCTTGTCGTACAAATGATCGACAATAATATTATCTCACCTATCGTCGTCTCAGGATCAATGGAAATGCATCCACTTACTGTGATTTTACTTATTCTGGTTGGATCTCAAGTAGGGGTTTTGGGGATGTTTCTGGCGGTTCCAGCCTGGGGCATTTCAAAAGTCATTATTCAAGAAGTATATCAGGGATTAAAAGGACACCACTTGATTTAGTTACTTCTTTTGTTTGTTCTGATATTCCACTTTCTCAACACTGCCCTGTTTTAGATACAACCAAATCTCCATGGATTCAGATTTTGGATAGACGAAGAGCTCATACTCACCTTCTTTGAACCTTCGCTCAGGGGGACCGATATATCGAACGATAAGTGATCCCTTCATACCCAGCTTGGGCGTAAAATTCTCAGGATTCAGGTTTTCAACATCATCCATCAAATTGTCAAGGGCCATGCGCTTCATGGGAGCGATCTTTTGCTCGTCAGCATATTTGATGGCCTGTTCCAGGTCTTTTAAATGTACATCAACAATATCAGAGAGCACTGGATTAAGACTCTTCGCGTCCTTCATGGATTCGTACACCATTTTGCGGTCTTCTTTCAAGATGCCCTCATTGGCATCGTCAAGGCGTCCATCTCCAATCTTCTGACGCAGATCGGCTGTTACCATTTCATAGCGGTCAGTGAGCCCGTCAGCTTGTTTGAGCCAATATAGACTTCGACCATAGACTCCTGATTGATACAAAACGGTGGCCCTAATGATATAGGATCGTGCCAGGAGAACTTTGGCAATTGAGTAAGAAGAGGGGTCACTTTTAAGGGCCAGTAGAATGAGATCCTCGGCGAGTTCGTAGTCCAACATCTTCAACGCCACGGCAACACCCTCTAAGGCTCGGTCTGCTATCTCTACTTTCATTTCCAGGACAGCTCTCTCGGCTGCTTCCCCAGGTGGTTTTTCACCTTGTTGAATGAGGGAGTGAGCATCTCCAATTTTCCCCTGTGAAAGAATCGTGCGGACATCCCGATAGTACTTCGTGACCAGTGAATCCTCCACCATTTGTTTTTGAAGCAGCACTGCATTCTTGTTGTGATGATTTGGCGTGAATTGCAGAAGCTCCTGCATGGTTTCTAGGGAGCTTGCATAGTGTTTGTCCTTAAACGCTTTGAAGGCTTTCATGGCGGCATTGGGGTATCCACCAAATATCAGACCAATATTCAATGAGACAACAGGCTGACTGAGATCAATATATTTAATGGGAATGACTTCATTTGGATCAACAGCTGAAAGATTTGATGCATTCATGTCAATCTCAAAGGCTTGATGCACATAATCCAGATTCACGCCAAAGGAAACCCTTGAACTCCCATCTCCTTTGATGGTATAGCCGGCACCAGTACCTATATGCCAGGTGAAGGCCGTAGCATCGATTAATCTGTCTAAAACTTTGTTCTCGTACAGAGTCATGGATGCAAACCCTGTCCCGCCTCGAACTCTTGTGTAAAACTTTGGTCCAAATGGATAGATGATTTCGTGATCCAGGTAAATATCATAAACTCGGGGTGAAAATTGCAAATTATTGAAGGTAGCGCTGCCATCTGTTAGGCTGCTTGCCCATCCAGAGGGGAGTGATGTTGGCAAGGTCATTTTCCAGAAGCGTACACCTAGTCCGCTAAAAACATCAACATTGGCTTGACGAATAAAGTGAAAGGGCCAGTTGTATTTAAAGATTTGAAGATCATAGTTTTGACTGATGGCGGATACAGCGGGAATGCTCAGCTCGGTTCCTGAAGAGTCATACTGTATGGAGACACCCGTTTTAAAATTCAGGAGACTTACCCCGGCACTTATATTGAGCAAACCCAATCTGTAGGGGTCACGAAATGGCGTATATGCCCCAAAGAGTGCTTCACCAAATTCCAAAGTTACATTCAAATCTGGTGTACCAAGGGAAAGGGATTGAATGGGTGAGACTTCACCGGTTCCACCACCTGGTAGTTTCAAGGATTCTTCCTGATCGGCCAGATTAAAGTCTTCCAGGGTATAACCCAGATCTACCCCAATCCGGAATCGTTTTCCCATTCGACCAAAAAGGGTCGCCCTCCATCCCAGCCCAAAATTGATATGGTAGCCATTTGACTCCAGAACACGAACACCACTTGAGTTTTTGTACAGACTGAGATGCGAAAGTCCCAAACCAATTTGAGCATGTAAACTTCCTCTCCGACTGTAACCATAAGTAAAATAATTACCTATGGAAAAGCCACGAATCAGCATGTTCATGTCGAACCCGGACAGGGTTGTTCCATTCAATTCTAGAGTAGTAGGATATGCTGAGGGAAGATTGGTGGTACCGATCTGATTCCTGATGGAATAATGCAAGCTGGAGTAGGCGTCAAATTTTGATTCCGGCTGAAAATGATCCCACCATCTGTAGCGTAATAGTTCTAAATCTACTGACGCAAGCACACCGCGCATTGTATCAGCGATGGTCCAGCCCCCGGGGACAGGAGTGACTTCCATATTCTGGGTAGGTTTCAGGGAGAAGTAAGACAAACCTGTCTTGATGCCAGGGAAGGGGAGCAAATGGGGAGAAATGATGGGAATTTCTTGACCATAAAGCAACGTAGTGACAATAAGCCCCGCTTGTGTAATCCTCCTGAGTAAATCACGAATCATGTCCATGAAATTAGCTTTGATGGACAAATAAAAAAGCCGAATCCTTGGATTCGGCTTTCATTGAAAAAGACCCATTTATTTTTTTTCAGGGGCGACAGTCACCTCGCGGGTATAAATATAATCCCCGGTTTTTTTCTTGTTCCCATTACCAGCATTAAAGGCAAAATAGAAGGATGAGCTTGATGCTGCCTCAGCAGGAGCCTGCCACTGGAAGGTCCAGCTCTGTGATTCCCCTTTTTCTGAAGCTTTGATGCCAGGTTCAGTGTGAGAAATATAACGACGGGAGGTGCGCGACTTGGTTTTCGAGTCATCAATGAGTTGGGTGGGCTGGTGTTTTAATGAAACCAGAGTCCCTTGAGCGTTCCCATCTTCATCGGCTACAGTAGCAATAAAACCGAAGGTTTTAGCACCCTTCTGTTGCAGGCTGAGGGTGATATCGTAAATCTCATTGGGTTTGTAAACCTTGGGGAGGCCTTGAATGGAAATTTCAGCCTCACCGGAGTTTAAATCATTCCCGGCATGACATTTACTGGTATGGCAGGTTCTATCCCCAGGTGCACCGGAGGTCATGGGTGGAGCCCCCTTTTTCTTAGCACTAAGCGAGACTGCAAGGAAAAGGGACAGGGCAAATATTAAGAGGTGACGCATAATTAGATCCTTTCATTTGGATTGAAGTGTGCCCGAAAATAAAGCGAGTGGGTGGAGATGAAACAAAAAACCCCGCCTCTCAGGGGTTTTTTGTGGGGTCAGTAGACCCTTGGCATGTGCGCTCTTGTATGTTGAATCTATGCTTGCCGTATATTTTTTGTGGGGTCAGTAGACCCTTGCCGTATACTCGAGAAATAAAAAACCCCGCGTTTAGCGGGGTTTTAAACATTGATGAGATTAAGAACTATTTAAGACTTTTCTCGATCTTATCCATTTCTTTGAATCTCTTGTCATTGGTACCATACAATTGGTATAGGGTCATTTTCAGCTCATGAACCACATCCAGACTTTCTGGTGTCAGCTCATATGCTAGGACAAGATACTTCTCAGCGTCCTTGAAGTTTTTCAGACGACCAAATGCAAGACCAGCATTGAATAATCCGTCAACCTCTGTGGGGTTAATTTCAGCAACTTTGATGAATTCATCTGCAGCATCTTGCCATTTTTCCTGCTGGAAATAAAGAACACCAAGATTGTAATGAAGATCAGTACTGTTTGGATCCATTTCAATGGCGTTCAGATAAGCTGCTGCGGCTTTTTCTTTCTCACCCCGGGCATCATAAACAAAGGCGATTTGCTTGATGGCATTCAGGTTTGAAGGATCTACCTCAAGGGCACGCTTCATAAATACCAGAGCATTATCATAATCTTTTTCACGGAAATAAACCAGACCCAGGTTAACCAAAGAAGTAATGTCCTTAGGATTCTTATCTACTGAAAGAACCATGTACTCCTTGCCTTTTTCAAACTCTTCTTTAAAGAGATAGACTTGAGCAAGTGTGCTATATGCTTCGGGTTTTTCTGGGTTCAATAGAATACAATCCAGAAAAGCTTTTTCGGTGGAGGTATAAAGTTCAGCTTCATCTTTGGCCTCACCTTTGATGAGGGCATTATAGCCTTTGGCACCATAGTTGAAATTGTCAACCCAGTATTTTTCACGGGCTAATTTGATCTTATCAGCAAATTTGACATCGATTGAGGCTGACTTGGTCAGGAATTCAGAGACTTTGCCCCAATCTTTGGTACGAGAATAAATCTCCGTAGCCAGCAAGTATGAGGGTTCTGAATTCATTGGCTCTTTGTCAGTAGCAGCCAGCAGCATTTCTTCTGCTTTTTCATAGTTTTTTTGTTGCAGGTAAACTTTGGCTGAGGTCATATCTGTGGAATCACATCCCAGAATCGTCAGCAGCAAGAGCCCCACAACCCAGATCATTAGGTTTCTTGATTGTTTCATTGAATCTCCTTGTATAGATATAGTGCTTATTTTGGATGCCGGTTTCATGCAGGCGCAAATATATTCGTCTGTCCCACCGAAGGCAACCATTTCAAAAGGCCTGAATCATTAATTTGATATATGTCCTCCTCCTTTAAAAGCAGTTGGAATTTGCTGTCCTAATAGAGATATTTATCCCTCGATATTAAGGAGCCAGCACGTACTATAATTTTCATCATACTCGAATTGAGGGTCTAATTCATGCCTAATGGCGATGGAAAAGCTACCACATTCGCTATAATCACTGATATTCATGGCAATATTCATGCCCTTGATGAGGCAGTTCGGCTGATTGAGGATCATTCAGATATTGATAGGATTATTTGTTTGGGGGACAATTTCTCACTTGGCTCTGCACCGGCAGAAGTCCTTGAAAAGCTCCAGACCCTCCCCGATCCCATATTTATTCGAGGGAATCATGATCGCTACCTGGTAGAGCGAATCTGGGAATACGAACGACCCACCATAGAGGGTATGGATCCAGATGATCCCGTCTGTATTGACATTGTGGCGAATGAAAAATGGACAGCTGATCAATTAGGCTCTGAGGGAAAAGATTTTATCCGCAACATGAAAATGTCCCATTTTGTGAATATTAATGGCGTGTATGCGGAATTCACCCATGCCTGGTTTGGTCGTGATGATTCACCACCCAGCCTGGATGAGGCCAAAAAGTGGCGTGATCACGAGCAATCAAAACACAAAGAGGCTAAAACTTTTGTGTTCACTCACGGACACACCCACATCCCCCGCCATGACCATTTCGGCAATTTGCGGGTATTCTGTCCTGGTTCAACAGGTCTACCTTTTGATGAGGACAAACGTGGTGTGGTAGCATTTCTTAAATTAGAAAATGGCTTAGCATATTGGGAAGTCAATCGCTTCGAATACGATTATGAAGCAGCCATTGAGCACATGAACAAGATACAACCCCCTTTCTATAGGAATCTTCACTCAACCCTGAAGTATGCCAGTATTAGAAACGACCTGGTAGAATAAATATTTGTTACAATTGGGTAGGTAGAATCAATCAGAATTCAATCTTGATTGGATACGCTTTTGCTTCTCAAGATAGAGAATAGCTGATTCCTGGTTGTTCCTTTTTTTTGCACCTGCAGCAACCACACCACACTTGAAATGCAGCTCCTCCAATAAAGTTCTCTTCCAGGCAGGATCAATATCACTATCCACGTGTTTCTCCATTGCAGTAATCCTGAATCTGTCCATACCCCAGTACTTTCTGCTCAATTGGTCCTCGTGACCTCCGTAGCGGGTCACCAATTTTTCATCAAGGAAGCCAATCTCATAGTGGAGGGCAATTCTTAGCCAGAGATCATAATCTTCACAGGCCAGGAAATTGACATCAAATAAACCGATGTATTCGAATACGCGTTTGTGAATGATCACTGCGCTGGGACTCACGATACACAGAGGAATGCAGGCCTCAAAAATCCACCCGCCTATCTTTTTGTGTTTAGACATGGGATTAACCCTGACACCGTTGCGAATCCAGATTTCATCAATCTGACTGATTAATAAGGTGGGGTGAGCATCATGAAACTGCTTTTGGTGCTCAAGTTTTGCAGGGCTCCATTCATCATCTGAGTCCAGGAAAGCTATCCAGTCACCCCGTGCGACTTGAATGCCAGCATTTCTGGCAAAGGAGACTCCGCTGTTATCGCCATTGGTGATGACCTTTATCCTGTCAGAATATTTTTCCAGAATTTCAGGGGTGTGGTCTGTTGATGCATCATCGACCACAACTATTTCCAGGGCTGGGAAGGTTTGATCCAGGACAGATTGAATTGCTCGCTCAAGTGTAGAGGCTCTATTATAAGTGGGAATGATGACTGAAATGTTCATGAGATTCAGGGCAGATTTAACAGGATTTTCTGCAAGAGAAATTCCTGAAGCGCTTGTGATGCCCTGCCATAGTGCTTTTTAAAATCTTCTGGAGTGGAGATACCCGCTCGGTCCGAGATACAACGGATCGCCAGGAGAGGTATGTTGTACCTCTCACAGAAGAGAGCAACCGAATAAGATTCCATATCAACTGCCAGTGCACCTGTAGATCTGGCTGATTCCCTCATAATTTCATCAGTAATGGCTTTGGCGCTGGAGTAGAATGATACCTCTTGAATACTGGTATCACCCATTATATCTGGGGGAGAAATATTAAGGTCAGGTCTATCCGCGCAGGAAAATTTTGTGCCCTGGATGATTTGCAGCAAAGGCAACTTTCTGGTTAAAGATCCACTAACACCAAAATGAATAATCAAATCATATTTGTCAGGATCCACATGAGCAACCATGGCAGTCTCGCTCAATTCTAAACCCATCCCCGTTCTGAGTAAATGTAGATTCTTATCCAGGCGTATCAGCTGTTGACCATTTTCACGACTTATAAGTTTTGCCAGGGGGAAGTGCTGTCTGATTGATCCAGCCTCTGATCTCAGGGCGTGGGCTAATAATATCTGCATGCTGAAATCTAGTAGCCAGCCCGCTGAATCCATAAATTAATTCTCACTGTAAATACACTATCTGCCGAAAATCGTTTATGGATACGATAGATGATTGAATAATCCGATTGACCCTGATTCCGATTTAGAATAATAAAAAACCTCGTAAGCGTGTTAAATTATAATGTCTTAAAAAATAATCATAACACACCTACGAGGTGAAGATGCGCAAAGATAAAAAACCCTCCTTCAAAATCAAAGCAAGTAA